>JAFPXC010000028.1 GCA_017394805.1 Clostridia bacterium
GCGCGAGCGCGCAAGGCGCGGTGAAGTTTTCGCTACGCGAAAGTGGGATGCTTCGCAGTGAAGTTCAAGGCATAGCCTTGAGTGAAGTTCGCCTTCGGCGAGTTGTGGTAGAGATAGATAGAAAAATTACAACATCGTTTCGGTGGATTTGATGAATATTGTCAAAGACTTCGTGACCTTTATGGGGGACAGCCTGCAAGAATTGAGGAAATGGCTGTAAAGTGCGCCTAAGGTGCGCGAGCGCGCAAGGCGCGGTGAAGTTTTCGCTACGCGAAAGTGGGATGCTTCGCAGTGAATTTCAAGGCATAGCCTTGAGTGAAGTTCGCCTACGGCGAGTTGTGGTAGAGATAGATAGGAAAATTACAACTTCGTTGCGGAAAACAGCGGCCGAAATAAGTTCGGTCGCTGTTTTGATATGGATTGTGCCTCTATAAAGCAAGCAGGGCTATTGTCTTCGGAACAACGTACCTTACGCGTGCAATGGGCTACTCTATCGAGAAGCGGGTTGGGTTATTTCCTTTGGGTTCAGACGAGGCTGTAGGTGATGGTGAGGGCCACGAGGCGGTAGGCGTAGACGGAGTTGAAGCAGGTGTTAGCCTTGTCCGTCTCGAGGTGGTAGTTGTAGCCGAAGGTGAGGGAGCCGCCGAGGGCGGGAAGCGCGTAGGCAACGGTTTGGCATTGGGTGACTTTGCCGCCTAACTGGTAGGTCCGATTGCGCAAAGGATCGGTAAAGTAACTGCCCGAATAGCCGCCGCCTTTGGCCGTGGCCGTGACCGTGCCGACCGAAGAGCCGCCCACCAAGAAGGTGGCGCTATTGATTAAAGTGGCGTCGCCGGACGTCTGCGCCGAGACCTCGAAGGTGGCGGACACCGTGGCTTTGAGTCTGCCCGCCGCAATAAGTGAACGCAAAGCGTCGTCGTGGTCGTAGGTACAGGCGAACGCCGTGCCCGCGATATCCTTGTTGACGTTGGCAGACCAACGGGTGGAACGGGTGGCACCGTCCGCGCCCGCATACGACCAAGCGTCCGCAAGCACGGTGACCGTACTCGACGCCCAACGCGCGGTGAAGGTTTTGTCGCCCATGTCGGACGGCGTGATGGCCTCGACCAAGCGATTGCCCTCGTACCAACCGCAGAAGATATTGCCCGAAGCGGTGGGGGAAGGCAGGCTGAACGCGTCGCCCGCGTGGTAGGCGGTGGGAACGGCCGTGGCGCACTCTACCCCGCCGAAATCCCACGACAATGTGTAGTAGGCGTTGCCCCAGTTGGCGTACAAGACGAGGTCGGACGTAAGACCGTCCAGTACGCGACGGGTGGCGCCGCTATCGTCCGTCCAGCCGAAAAACTCGAAATGGGGCCTGACGGGGGTGGGCAATTCGATCACGTCCGAGGAAGTGCCCGTCTCGACGGGCGGGGTGGCAAAGGAGCCGCCGCCTAAGACGTAGGTCAACCGGTAGAGCCGCGCGTAACGGGCGTACAGGACGTCGTCTGCCTCTACGGTAAGGGCGGGCGTGGTAAACGCCGCGTCGCGGTACCAACCGAGGAAGCGGTAGCCGTCGCGGGAAACGGGCGCTAAGGCATCAGCCGAGGAAACGCTGCGCGTGACGACGTCGCCCTCCCCCAAGACGTAGGTGACGTTGAGGGCGCGCGTATAGCGGGCGTACAAGACCAGCACGGCGGAATCGGCGAAGGTGGCCTCGTCTGCGGTGACGTAGACGTAGGGCTCGCCCGCGCCCGAACGGGACGCGTACCAACCGTCGAAGACGTAGCCCTCCCGCGAAGCGGTGGGGCACAAAGCGCTCTTGCCCGCCGCAAGCTCCACACTCTCCTTGGACACCGTGCCGCCCTCCGCCGAGAAAAGTACGGTGTACGTGGTGTTGGACGTGGGTACGGGCGCGACCGTGCCGCCCGCGTCGCCCACGGACACCACGTAGTCGTAACTGTCCGCGCTGCCCTCGGGCTTGATGGAAATGGTATAGTTGCCGTTTTCGATTTCGCCACAGCCCGCGAGAACGGCGCAAAGCGCGACGAGAAGAACCGCCAATACGAAAATAATGCGTTTGGTTTTCATAAATATCCCCCTTATTTGGATTTCAACATATATATAGAGGGGAAATGGGGGAATGTAAACTGCTTCGCTGTGCGAAAGTGTAGTTTTCGCATAGCAAAGCCGCAGGTGAAATCCAAGGCAAAGCCCCGGGAGAAATCCGTGCAGTCGCTCGGGAGAAATCCGCGTTATAACGCGGGAGAAATCCGACGTTTGTCGGGATGCGGAAATTCGCCTGCGGCGAGTAAAAAAAAAGAGGTGCCTGTCGGCGTACCTCTACTTGGGGATATTGGGAGTGCGGCGCGACGCGCCCCTCAATATGACGGGAAAACTTCGGGCGAAGAACGATTTAGTCGTTGCGGTCGGAGATCATGGACTTGACCTTCATCAAGCGCGTGATGGCGGCGCGCTCGTTCTCGTCCAATTTGCCTTTGATATAGTGAATGGTCTCCTCTATCTGCGGGATCATCACGTACTCCAACGCGTTGACGCGGCGTTTGTTGCGCTCGATCTCGATGGCGAGCATGGCGGTGGTCTTCTCCACCTCGGCAAGCAAAAGCAAGCGGCGCACCAACTCGGCGATGCGCTTGACCGAATAGTCGGCCTCGCTGGTGACGTCGGCGAAGGAATAGGGGTAGGCTCCGCTATTCGTCTGCTCCTTGACCTCGATGTGGGGGACCTCTACGCTCATGACGTTTTGAATGCCGTACTCGGCCTCCACGCTTTGGGTGGGCATGGAAAAGGCCTTCTCCATCACGTCGGGGGGCATAAGCCCCGCGGCCAACGAAAACTCTTTGAGGCAATCGGCCAATTCCTTCTCCAACTCGTCGCGCAAGCGCTTGTTTTCACGAATGAGCAAAGAGAAGCGGCGAATCATCTCGTCCGACTTGTCTTTGAGCAATTTGTGACCGCGAACGGCGGTGGCAAGTCTTGCTTTGAGTTTTTTCAACTCCATACGAGTGGGGTTGACGTTGAGTCTGGCCATACGTTACTCCTTTTTGCCGTCCATGTACTTGGCGATGAACTCCTCTTTGATACGTTTGAGCTCGGTGCGGGGAAGAATGCGCAACAAGTCCCAACCCAAATCCAAGGTCTCTTGAATGGTGCGGTTGGTGGTGAAGCCCTGCGACACGTAGCGGCGCTCGAACTCCTCGGCGAACTTGGCGTACAACTTGTCCGTGGCGGTAAGCGCGGCGTCGCCCAAAATGGCGGACAACTCCTTGCACTCCTTGCCCTTGGCGTAGGCGGCGAACAACTGGTTCATCGTGTTGGAATGGTCCTCGCGGGTTTTGCCCGCGCCGATGCCCTTGTCTTTGAGACGGCTGAGGGAAGGCAACACGTCAATGGGCGGGGTGACGCCCTTTTTGTACAAGTCACGCGACAAGATGATCTGCCCCTCGGTGATGTAGCCCGTCAAGTCGGGAATGGGGTGCGTCTTGTCGTCCTCGGGCATGGTGAGAATGGGGATCTGGGTGATGGAACCCTCTTTGCCCTTGATGCGCCCCGCGCGCTCGTACATACAAGCGAGGTCGGTATAGAGATAGCCGGGGTAGCCGCGACGGCCGGGGACCTCTTTGCGGGCGGCGGAAACCTCACGCAACGCCTCGGCGTAGTTGGTGATGTCGGTGAGAATGACCAACACGTGCATACCCTTCTCGAACGCCAAGTATTCGGCGCAGGTAAGCGCCACCTTGGGGGTGGCGATACGCTCGATGGCGGGATCGTTGGCGAGGTTGGTGAACAACACGGTGCGCTCGATGGCGCCCGTCTTGCGGAAATCCGAAATGAAATAGTCGGCCTCTTCGTAGGTGATGCCGATGGCGGCAAAGACGACGGCGAATTTGCTGTCCGAATTGAGCACCTTGGCCTGACGGGCGATCTGCGCCGCCAACTCGGCGTGCGGCAAACCGCTCATGGAGAACACGGGCAACTTCTGCCCACGGACCAAGGTATTCAACCCGTCGATGGCCGAGACGCCCGTTTGAATGAACTCGTTGGGATAGTCGCGGCTGGCGGGGTTGATGGGCGAGCCGTTGACCGAAAGGCGCATCTCGGGAATGATGGCGGCGCCGCCGTCGCGGGGATTGCCCATGCCGTCGAAGACACGGCCGAGCATATCCTCGGAAACGTCCAAGGTTTGGCTGTGCCCCAAGAAGCGAGCGCGCGAAGTGGATATTTTGAGTCCCTGCGTATTCTCGAACAACTGCACGACGGCTTTGTCTCCGTGTACCTCGAGCACTTTGCCGCGGCGAACGGAGCCGTCCTCTTGCAAAATCTCGACCAATTCGTCGTATTTGACGCCGTCCACACCCTCGACGAGCATCAGAGGGCCGACGACTTCTTTGATGGTTTTATACTCTTTATACATTGACCTCTCCTCCTTCCGTAAGGGCTTTGAGTTGCTGTTTGAGCTCGGCCTCTATGTCGTCGAACTTGGCCAATTCGTCCTCGACGATATATTTGGCGCGGCCGATACGGGCCTTGGCGGGACAGTTGAGAATGTCGTCCAGATCCGCATAGGCGGCGACGGCCTCGTTGCCTAAGTCGTAGAAGAGGCGAATGAGGCGCAGCATACGGTATTGCTTGGTCATAGAGGTGAAGGTGTCCACCTCGTCGAAGGCGATCTGGTGCAGGTAGTCCTCGCGCACCATCTTAGCCGTCTCCATGGTCATACGGTCGCGGTAACTCAACGCGTCCATACCGACCAAGCGCACGATCTCGTCCAAGTTGGCTTCCTCTTGCAAGACGTTCATGATGAAGGCGCGGAGACTCATAAAGTCCTCGGCGACCTCTTTGGCGTACCACTCCTGCATACGGTCGGCGTACAAGCTGTAGCTGATAAGCCAATCGATGGCGGGGAAGTGACGGCGATAGGCAAGCTGGGCGCTGAGGCCCCAAAATACCTTGACGATGCGCAACGTGGCCTGCGAAACCGGCTCGGACAAGTCGCCGCCCGGAGGGGAAACCGCGCCGATGGCCGTGACGCTGCCGACGGCGTCCGCACTGCTCAGCACCTTGACGATGCCCGCGCGCTCGTAGAACTCAGCCAAACGCGAAGCAAGGTAGGCGGGATAGCCCTCGTCGCCGGGCATCTCTTCCAGACGACCGCTCATCTCACGCAAGGCCTCGGCCCAACGCGAGGTAGAGTCGGCCATAATGGCAACGCTGTAACCCATATCGCGGAAATACTCGGCGATGGTGATGCCCGTGTAGATGGACGCTTCGCGCGCCGCAACGGGCATATCCGACGTGTTGGCGATGAGCACCGTGCGCTGCATCAAAGGCTTGCCCGTCTTGGGGTCCTTGAGTTGGGGGAACTCGTTGAGAACGTCCGTCATCTCGTTGCCGCGTTCGCCGCAACCCACGTAGACGATGATCTGCGCGTCCGACCACTTGGCCAACTGGTGCTGGACGACCGTCTTGCCGCTGCCAAAGGGGCCGGGCACGGCCGCAACGCCGCCTTTGGCGATGGGGAACAGCGTGTCGATGACGCGTTGGCCGGTGACCATGGGCATGGCGGGCGTCATTTTCTCCTTGTAGGGGCGGGCCTTACGCACGGGCCAGCGTTGGAGCATGCAAATCTCGTGGGATTTGCCCTTGTCGTCCACGATGACAGCCACCTTTTGGTCGATGGTGAAGTCGCCCTCCTCGATGGCGTTGACCTTGCCCGATACGCCGAACGGCACCATGATCTTGTGCACGACAATGGGCGTCTCCTGCACCACGCCGATGACGTCGCCCGCCTCGACGGGGGCGCCTACCTGCACGGTGGGTACGAAGTGCCACACCTTGCCGTGGTCGAGATTTTTGACGTCCATGCCGCGGGTGATGCGGTCGCCGTATTTGGCAGCGATGACGTCCAAGGGACGCTGAATGCCGTCGAAGATGCTCTCGATAAGACCGGGCGCCAACTCCACGGACAAAGGCATACCGGTGGAAACCACCTTGTCGCCTACGCCCAAACCCGACGTCTCCTCGTAAACCTGAATGGAGGCGCGGTCGCCGCGCAACTCGATAATCTCGCCGATGAGCCCCAACTCGCCGACTTTGACGACGTCGTACATCTTGGCGTCGGTCATGTTCTCCGCCACGATAAGCGGACCGGATACTTTGATGATTTTTCCTTGCATTTATTTATCCTCTCTGTTGAATAGAACGTCTACCCCGAGGGCGCGCTCCATTTGCTCTTTCATTTTCTCTACGGCATAGCCATTGCTGCCCGCGTCGCCCGGAATGGGAACGACGACGGGATAGGCGTCCTGCAACATACGCTTGAGAAGGTCGTCCAAGTCCTTGGCGAACACGTCCGTAAGGAAGATGACCTTGTGGTCGCGGGCAACGCGACGCAACGTCTCGCGGGCAGCGGCGCTGTCCGTGACCGTGTAGGCGTCCACGCCGGCCGCTTTGAACGCCAAAACGCCCGTGCCCATACCGATGATCGCAATATCACTCGCCATAACTTACTCTTAACCTCGCTTTGATGGTATCTTTGTCGGCGCCCGCCAACTTGCCCGCCAAGACGACGCGCACGTTGAAGACGTCGTTGGTCTTGTAGCCGAAATACAGCAGGAAGGGCGCTAACCCCTCGACGCTGTACCGCTCGGGAAGAAGGGAACGCAGGAAGGCGCTGTCCACCGCGTTCTCGTAGGCGACCAAGGGACGGCCGCTCTGACGAGCGTCCAAGGCAAGCCGCACGACCTCGGAATAGTCGGTGCCGTAGAAACGGCGATCCAAAGCCGAACGGTCGCCCTTTTGCAAGAGAAGCAAACTGTCGAACGACACCTTGCCGCCCTCTATCCACATGGACTCCAACTCCTGCCTAGTTGCGCTACGCAAGGCGATGGAAATATTCTTGGCGTCTATCTGCCATTGGACGTAGCCCTTGACGCGGCGCGAACGGCACGTAGTCAATAGGTACGCGTACATAGCGCGCGTGAACAAGGTGCTGACCGCGACGCCCGTGGCCGCGCCTCTATCGAAGAGGGCCGAAGCCTCTTTGACGGCGGCCGCCAAGGAAGACGGCAACAAATTGTAGGCACCGTCTATGCCTTTTTGCAACCGATCGAGGGGGATAAGCCCATGAGCAAGTTGCACGTCGGGCAAACCGACGCGCTGACGGCGCAGGAGATACTCGGCGTTGAGATAGTCTCGGGGCGCCAAGCAAAAGGCCTTGACCTCATCGGTGGGCGCGTAGGTGGCGACGAACGAGGACAACGCGACCGTCTCGGAAAAGAGCAAGCGCTCGTAGTCCAAAGGGGCGACGTCGCTCTCGCCGAAACCGAACTCGCAGAGCATACGAAAAGCCTCCTCGAACGAGGCGGCGTCCAAAAGCCTGTTGATCTTCTCTTTGCCCAACAGGTACTTTTGGCGGGATATGCACATTGCGTTGACGAAGGTCTTGTCCACACTCATATCATTTACCGAATAGCCGCACGGCCAACTCCATCTCGTGGTCGGCAAACACGCCGTCCGCCAACGCCTCGAAACTGAGATCTTTGTCTACCTTTTGACCGCTGAGCATGAGACCGCTGCGAACCGCGGGATCGTAGTCCACCTTGAGCGCCTTTTTGCGGCAAACGTCCAACGCCTGCACGTCACCGAAGGTGACCGCGCAGTCGCGGGCGATGAAAACCTTGTCGCCCTCGGCGGCGTACTGCTCCAACATCAGGGTGATGAGCCGCAGGTAGTCCTCTTTGGCGAGACCGTACAGCCGCTCGACGAAACGGGCTTTGACCGCGTCGAGCAAGGCGCGTTTGGCGGCCAAAACCGCCTTTTTGCCATCCATGCCCGCGGCAACCTTGCGCCGAGCGATGAAATCGGCGGCGTCGGCGGCGTCGCGAGAAGCGCAGTCGTCCAGATAGGCCTGCAACTCGCGCTCGGCACGCGCGGTGTTTTCTTTGACCGCGGACTCCGCGCCCGACCGTATCTCGGCGACCTTTTGGGCGGCCTCCGCCTCGATGGCGTCTAATAATTGCTGTTTGCCCGATTCCATTACTTCAACATAATGCCCAAGACCAAGGCCAAAATCGCGTAGAACTCGATCATGGCGGGGAACAGGACGTATTTGCCGCTGCCCGCGCTGTTTTTGCCCACGGCGGCGATACACGCACCGGCCGCTTTGCCCTGCAAAGCGCCCGAAGCCAAACCGCTGAAGCCCATGGCCACGGTGGCGCCGAACAACGCCCAACCGCCCGTGACGCCTTCGGCGCCCGGGGCAAGCGCGTTGAGAGCGGAAATCTTCATAACCGCCAAGACGAAGCCGTAGATACCTTGCGTAGCAGGCAACAGGGACAAAAGAATGATTTTGGAGAACTTCTTGCCGTCCTCCGCCAACACGCCCGCCGAAGCGGCGCCCGTCTTGTACAAGCCGAACGCACTACCAACGCCGCACAAAATCATACACAGCGCGATACCGATTGCACCAATCGCTTTTCCTTCCATATTGTTTTCCTCCGATATTTATCCGCCGAAGCGGTATTTTACTTGACGATTTCCACAAGGGAAATTGTTTGCGGGCGGCGAGGCCGCACCGAATTATTGCTCCTTGCCGCCGGCAAAGTAGACGTGCTCGTGCGTACTGCCGATGGGGGTGAACAACTCGCCCTCCCCCTCGAAGAAACGCCCGAAGAACTCCACGTATTGAAGTCTGGAGTCGTGAATGTAGGCGCCCAAGAGGCTCATGGCAATGTTGAACAAGTTGCCGACCACAATGATGAGAACGCCGAAGATGACGCCCACGGGACCCTTGGAGAACAAGGTCTCTATGGCCAACGTCTTGGTGAAGATGGCGGCAATTTGCGCGCCCGACAACATAAGACCGTACAAACGCGCATACGAGAGAATGTCGGACATATAGTTGATGAGGCCGTAGGCGGCGCCACCTATCTTGGTGATCTTGCCGAAACCTTTGGCCGTAATGCCCGAAGTGAGAACGCCTACGCCGATGAAGCCCAGCGTGACGTACATAGCGATATTGTCGAAGGTGACGCGCTCGGAAGCCATAGCGAACACCCACACGACGAAGGACAGCATACCCAGCCCCCATACGACGCCGCCGAAGAGGCCGTCCAATATCTCGTGACGACGGAAGTGCTGTACCGCTTTGAGAAACAAGCCCGCCGCAATCTGCACCACGCCCAAGCCCAAACACCACAGCAAAATGGAGGGCACAGAAATGCCCATAATGGTGGTGGGCGCACCGATGGCGTCCAGATATTTGGCGTAAAACTCGGCGTAGGTGCCGTCGAACGCGCCGATATGGAACGGTTTGGCGCCCGCGACCGTGCGCAGAAGGTCGAAACCGAACCAACTGTCGAAGAGTACGCCGAAACAAATGGCGAAAATGCCGCCCAAGGCAAACACCTTGGCCATGCGATACAAGCCCGTGCCGGGGCGACGCTTGGACGCGACAACCAAACCGCCTATAAGCATTAACAAGCCGTAGACGGCGTCCGCCATGATGACGCCCATAAAAAGGGAGAAGAAGAAACTCATGACGGGATTGGGATCCAACGCGCCGTAGGCGGGCGCGGAATACATATTGGTGACGGCCTCGAAGTTGGAGACCACCTTGTTGTTTTTCATCAAAGTGGGGGCGTACTCGTTGCGCGGAATGGGCGAAGCCTCCACGAAAACGGCGGACGTGGCGGCCTGGGCGGCCTCGGCCACGCGCTCTACGGCCTCGGTGGGGACGTAGGCCTCCATGACGAAGGTGGACGTGGTGGCGAGCATACCCTCGCTGGCCGTCTCCTTCTCGGAAACGAAGGTGAGATAGTCCGCGTACAGCCTGAGAAGGCGCACGTCGTCCATATAGGAACAGGCCTCTTCCGCCAAGGCGGAAAGCGCGCGTTGCGCCTCGTCGGCGGCCTCGTCGAGAGAGGCAACTTTGGCCTCGGCGGTGCACTCGTCCCGATAGGGGGCGCGCACGAAACCGACGGCGGAAAGAAGCGCGTCAACCTCTGCTCTGTAGGTATGGAAAAAGACCAACCCGACGACGACGCCCGTGGACGCCGAACCGAATTGGTGGGTAACGAGGGTGGGAATTGCGGACAAATCCGCCAAAGCGGCGGCGACTTTGTCCGAGGGAAGAAGGCCTAAATAGACGCAGGTCTTGGCCGTGTCGACGAAGGCGGAAAAGGGACTGCCGACCGAGAGGTACGGCTCGTAATTCTTGCGCTCCTGCTGAATGCGGGAAATATCCGCGCGGAGAGAGGTCTGCCGCTCGGCAAGCGACTCGGCGCGGGCAAGCGCACAATCTATCTCTTCCTTGCGGTCGGCTACCGCGTAAAACTCGTCCAAGGTGACGCCGAAGCCGTCCTTGGGAAGCCCCGCGCGCATCTCCTTGGGCGCCTCGTAGATGAGGGACAAGAGAAAATCGAGGTCGCGCGAAACGCGGTCGGCCGTGCGCGCCGTGTCCGTAGCGGGAAGGGAAAGGAAAGGAACGTCCTCGCGCTCGGCGCACGCAAAGACCTGCGCCGCACCCGTGCGCTGTAGGGCGTTGAGCAAGCGATCCCGCTCGGCTGTGAGACCTAAGAAGGTCACGTGGGACATCTCAGCAACCGCCATCGAACACTATCTCCGTAAGATAATCGACCAATCCGTCGACCTTGGCCATGCCTTCCGTGCGAATGCGCTCGCACTCCGCGGCGTACTCCGCGGCGATATGCTCGGCCTGACGGGTGGCGTGCACCTCGGCCTCGGACAAGGCGTAGGCTCTGCGGGAACGGGCGCGCTCTTTGCCGTCCGCCCACATGGCTTCGATTTGGCGTTGGTTGTCGCGTAAGGCCTGTGCGGCCGCTTCCTCGGCGCGGGCGACGGACGCTTCCGCCTGCCCTTCGGCCTGTCGTACGCTCTCTAAAATATCATCCAGCATATTTCTCTCCTCTACGTATGCGCGGGCATACAGAGTTTTATATCATTATACGATACGTTGACTGCGCTTGTCAATAGCGAGTTTTCGCCGCGGCGAAAGGAAGTGACGTTGGGCCTCTACTTAGGGGATTCCTCGATAAACTCGGAATGACGTATCAGCCTACTCTACTTAGGGGATTCCTCGATAAACTCGGAATGACGGTTACTTGTCGTCGCTGTCGAACTTGTCCAATAACTCCAAATTGTCCAACTTGCCGACGAGATACAGAATGTCGCCCTCGGCGAAACAGTAGGTCGGCTCAACGTTGTCCAAAACGCCCGCCTGCGTCTCGATGGCGATGATGTTGAGGTGGAAGGTGTTGCGTAAATCCACCTCTTTGACCGACTTGCCCACGAGCCCCGCGGGCACTTTGAGCTTGCTCATGTTGATTTGCTCGGACAAGGAGACCACGTCCATCAAGTGAGAGTTGCCGAGTTTGGTGGCCAAACGCACCGCCATATCGTGCTCGGGGAAAACGACCTCGGCACCCAACTTCTGCAAAATCTTGCCGTGCATCACGTTGGCCGCCTTGCTGACGACCTTGGGCACGCCCATATTGATGAGGAGCAGCGTGGCCAAAATGGAACTGTCCACGTGCTCGGTGAGGGTGACGACCACGACGTCGCAATTTTGAATGCCCGTCTCGAGGAGACTGCGTTCGTCGATATTGTCCAAAATAAGGGCGTCGGGCGTAAGATCGCGCGCTTCGGTGACCGCGTCGGCGTCGGTGTCCAACAACAGCAGATCCGCACCCGTCTTGGAAAGCTCGGCGGCTAATTCCAACCCGAAACGCTCAAGTCCTATGACGCCGTAGGCGAATCGGCCTCTTCTCTTCTTAAACATAGTTGCCTCCTACCCGATGGTGATATTGCCGTCGGGATAATGCGTGCGTTTGCCCGCAGAATGATACCACATGGTGAGTACTGTCAAGGGGCTGACACGGCCTATGTACATAAGCAAACAGAACCACAATCTCGTGGCCGTGCCGTACTGGGTGGTGATGCCCGTGCTCATGCCCGCAGTGCTAAAAGCACTGATATTCTCGAAAATGACGTCGCGAATGGAGAGTTGCGGCTCCAACCAAGACACCAAAAAGACGCCGAACAAACACAAGGCAAGGGAAAGCGTGGTGACCACGTTGGCCTTGTGATAGGCCTCGCGCGGAATGGTGTAGTGGAAGGCGTGCCCCTCGCGGTTGATGGCGACCGTCTTGAGCTCTTGCAGCAAGACGAACAAGGTGGTGGTGCGAATGCCGCCCGTGGTACTGCCGGGGGCGCAACCGATGAACATCCATACGCCGATGACGATGAGCGCGCCGTTGGAGAACTGCGAAAGGTCGTAGGTGGTGAAGCCAGCCATACGCGCGGCCTCGGCCTGGAAGAAGGCACCGAGCCAGGTGATGCGGTCGTACTGCGTGAGTTTGACGAGCAAGGTGCCGATGACGGCCAAGGAAAAGCCCATCAAAAGAACGACCTTGGTGTGCAAGGTGAGGCGGCGCCAGCGGAAGCGGTTGTCGATGAGGTCGCGGACGACCAAGAAGCCCAAGCCGCCGCTCATCATAATGCCGACCGTGACCAAATTGAACCATACGTTGTGCCTAAACTCGAAAATGCTCTGCCCGCCGAAGATATCCATGCCCGCGTTGTTGAACGCGGCGATGGTGTGGAACACGCTGAGCTCGATGGCGCGAAGAGCGGGATAGTACTGCATGAGAATGAGGAAAGATAAAAGCGTACCAACCGTCTCGAAAACCAACGTGGCGGTAAGTACGCTGACCACGAAGCGGGCGATGGAACGCCCCGAATTGAGGTTCATGCTCTCGGCGAGCAGAAGTCGCTCCTTGAGGTTGATGCGGCGGCGCATCATAAGCACCAAGCCGGCGCCCCAGGCCGTGACGCCCAATCCGCCTATCTCCATGAGAATGGCCAACACCGTGCGGCCGAACGGAGAGAACGTGCGCATGGGATTGACGACGCCCAAACCCGTGGTGGTGGAAGCGCTGGTGGCCATGTAGAGAGCGTCCATATAGGTGATATTGACGCCGTCGTAGGTGGCAGAGGGTAAACAAAGCATGGCCGCACCGAAGAAAATGAGCAAAATAAAACTGATCGCAACCAACCGCTGAGGGGGTTGCTTGCGAACGAAAGCGGCAATAACGTTGATGAATCTGCGATGGATACGCTGGTGCTCTTTCTTCATAAAACCTACTTATTATGACACAAAAACGAGCGACTGTCAAGTATTCTTAACTATGTATATGCGCGGTATCTGCGTGCGCGCGTGAAAGAAAAACTTGTCAAATAGTCACAGTTGTATCTCCTCGAGGTGCGCGGTATATGCGTGCGCGTGTGAAAGAAAAACGGCGCGAAACGCGCCGAGGAGAAACCGAGAAAAAACGAGAGAAAGGCAAGACGGCAGTCAACGCGCCGCGTGACAGCCCGCGATAAGCCCCGAAAGCCACGCCCAATGGAGATTGTAGCCCCCGCAAAGCCCCGTGACGTCCACGACCTCGCCCGTAAAGTACAACCCGCGATGGGAAATCGACTGCAAGGACTCGTCCAGCGCAGAAAGCAACACGCCGCCACGGGCGACCTGCGCGTTGTCGAACCCCGTAGACTCGACGACCGTGAAGCGCCAGCCTTTGAGCACTGAAGAAAGTCGCTCGACCATAGCGCGCGTGACGGACGAAACGGGCAAATCCAAGGGAGAGAGGCCCGCCTCTTTGAGAAGGGCGTACGAGAGCGGCTTGTCGAACAAACCGACGAGGAAGGTCTCGGCGGTGGGATAGACGCCCGAGCGAAGACGGGCAAACAAAAGAGAGCGAACCTCGGAAAGGGAAAGGCGGGGCAATAGGTCGATGGAAACCTCGGCGCCCGCAGAGGCGAACGCGGACAACTGCATGACGGCAACGCCGCTGAGACCGTAGTCGGTGAACAGCACCTCGCCGTCCTCTACTCTGTCCCGCAAGGTAAGACGGCAGAACTGCCGACACCCTTTGAGAGAAGCGTAGCGGGGCCGTGTGCGCAAGGACACCAACGAAGGTACGAACGGCGCGAAAGGCACGTCGAGAGCGGCCGCCAAACGAAGCCCCGCGTCGGTAGCGCCCAACGAAGGCGAAGCCGAACTGCCGAGCGCGACCACGACGGCGTCGCCGAAATAGTCGCCGACGGACGTATGAACACGCCACGAATCACCGCGGGAAAGGGAAACGACCTCGGCCGAAACCGTGCGAACGCCGAGCGAAGCCGCCCGCAAAACGAGGCTGTCGGCCACCGATCGGGCTTGGTTGCTCCACGGGTAGAGCCGCCCCGCCTCGTCGGCGCGGGTGAGCACGCCCAAATCTTGCCAAAACTCGGTAACGAGGGCGCTTTGGCTGAGAAAACCCGCCAACGTATCGGGGTTTTTGGTGCAATAGCAAGAAACGTCCACGACTCGATTGGACAAATTGCAACGTCCGTTGCCGCTGGCGAGAACCTTGCGCAAAGGCTTGCCGCCTCGCTCTATGAGAATGACCTCGGCCCCCGCAGAGCCTGCCGCCACGGCCGCCGTGTAACCCGACGCGCCGCCGCCTAATATCACTACCCGTTTAGTCATCGTCCCGTCCTCCGTCTGTCGTCGTATCGCCCACATCGTCCGTATCGTCCGTATGTCCGTCGTCATCCGCCGTAGAAGATTCGGCGGGAAGAGAAGCGTCCGTAGAACACTCGCCGTCCTCGCCTGCGGGCGCGGCATCTTCTGCCATCGACGTATCGGCAGGGGGCGAACCCTCGTCCGCAGACGGCAAAGCGGCGTCGGGAGAATCGGGCGAAGAGGCCGAAGACAAGCGCTCCAACTCGGCGAGCATCTTGTCGGCGCCGCCCGCATCGCGCCCGCCCGTGCCGCGCGCAAAGCGCAGGACGAAATAGGCGATAAACAACGCGCCCGAAATGCACGCGAATACGATGATGAGAATGGTAAAAACGCTCTTTTTCGCTTTGGGCTTCTCGATAGTCTCCGGCTCGAGAAGGGAGAGGTAGCCGTCCAAAGCCGCCTGCACCTCTTCCACTGACTCCGCCTCGGCTAAATCGTGCTCGAGAAGGTCGGGGAAGGATAGATACAAGGCGTAGTCGGTGCCCGTAAGACTTTGCACGTAGGCGCTACCCTCGATGGCGGCGCGCAAGGTCTCGACGGCGCGGCGCTTGGCCTCGGTGAGCGTTCGCTCGGCGGCGGGCACGACGGGCGCGACCGACGAAGCGGCCGCGTCGTAATCCGCCCAACAGGCTTCCATATCCGAAGAAGCCGCGTACAATCCCAACGACAAAGTGGCCGACAAACACGAAGAAAACGCCGCGTTGACGGCGGTGGCGTCGGATAGATGCGTCGAGGTGAAGGCTTGGAAATCGTCCGCGCCGTCGGACACCCGATTGGCGGAAAACACGGGCGCGGCAAGGGCGGGCATATTCTCCCCCGCTCGGTAGGCGTTGACCTTGGCGACGACGAAGGCTATCTTTTGATTGACGGTCTCCTCTACCCGCAAAGTCCACGCATCGTACACTTCGTCGTACACGGGAAACGTGCGAATGGTATCGAAAAAGTGGGTACGTATGCCCGTCATATCGTCCAACGTGGCGGCAAGCTCCACGTCGGCCTTGGCCTCGGAATAGGCGTCCAAAACGGCCGACCACTCCCGCTCGGCGTAGCGGCGAACGTCCGTGGAAGAAAAGGAAATCGTGCGGTTGGTATGACTGAGACGGCTCTTGATCTCGGCCAAAGTGCAATCGCGGTGGTAGTAGCGGCGATAGAGGGGTACCTTGTCCAGATCCTCTTGCGAATACGCGGCGACCACCTCGGGATAGTCGAGCAAGGACTCGGCCTCCTCGAGCAAGGTGAGCACCTGCCCCGACGCGAAATTGTCGTACTCGGATAGGGCCGTGAGGATCTCACCAAGCCGCGCGGGATCGACCTCGGCGGACGAAAAGAGTGCGCACGGCGAAAACGCCGTGAGCACCAAAACGAGCACGAGGGAAAGGACGAAGATACGTTTCATCAAAGTTGGATCAAAGTTTGATTTGGTCGTTTATCTCCCGCATGAAGTCCACGGGGATCTTGACGACTTGACGATCGTAGGTGAGCATACCGTTGACCTCGTCCTGCACGTCCGAGACCTGCGTATAGACCAACGCGGACAAGCCCGTGGCGATTTGGGGTTTGAGCGTCCGGAGATACAGTTTTTTGATGGCGGCAAGCAATTTGTCCTTTTTGCGGAAAGCGCGGTAGCCGGGCATATTGACGCCGAACACCGTGGACTCGTTGTGAATGTGGCCGGGCTCTTGATAGATGAGGCCGCCGAACTCGGTGAGCGCCACCACGCGGTCGTCCTGCTTGTCGTACTTGACGAAGCGAATGGGGGTGAAATAGATGTGGAAACTGTTGACGTCACCGCCGCCCTGGTCGTGCCAGCCGCTGGCGTGGTCGATGAGACGGGTGTCGTCCCACCCGCGAATCATATCCACCGCTTTCTTGGCGTCGAACTGCCCCCAGCCCTCGTTGTAGGGAACCCAAAGGCAAATGGACACCGAATTGTAGAGAAGAGAAATCATATCCTCTAAGTCGCGGTAGAACTCGTCGCGCCCGTCCGCGTCGTGGCGGTCGAAACGGCGGTAGTTCTTCTCGCCGTCGTCCATGTGGCCTATCTTCTTGTTGTTGAACAAAAGACCGAGGAAGGGTCCGAAGCCGATGGTGTAGCCGTTGTACACGCCCGCGCCGCCCGAAACGGCGTCCTGCCATACGAGCATACCCAGCCTGTCGCAATGGTAGTACCAGCGCAAAGGCTCCACCTTGATGTGCTTGCGGAGCATATTGAAGCCCATATCTTTCATCGTTTGAATGTCATAGACGAGCGCTTCGTCCGAAGGCGCCGTGTACATACCGTCCGACCAATAGCCTTGGTCGAGCAAGCCGTTCTGGAAATAGGGTTTGTTGTTGAGCATCATGCGGGAGACGCCCATCGAATCCTTGCCGACGGAGAACTTGCGCATACCGAAGTAGCACTTAACCGTATCCGCGCCCATGGTGAGATAGAGATCGTACAACTTGGGATTCTCAGGCGTCCACAACTCGTAGGCATCCAACTCCACGGTGAAGGAAAGACCGCCCCGCCCCGAAGCGAGCACTTTGTCGCCATCTTGCACCCGCCACTCGACGGAGGGCGCGTCAACACCGTCGCCCGCAGGGGCAACGACTACCCGCAACGCGTTGCGGTCGATGTCGGGAGTGAGGCGCACGGAACGGACGTAGGAAGCGGGCACGCTCTCCAACCATACGGTCTGCCAAATGCCCGACGTGGGCAAATACCATATACCCGAGCCGCCCGTGAGTTGCTTGCCGCGCGCTTGATGCCCTTTTTCGGAAGGGTCGGTGACGGACAAGGTAAGCTCGTTGTCACCCTCGACCAAGCACTTGGTAACGTCGAAAGCAAAGGGCAGGTAGCCGCCTCGGTGGCACCCGACCTCCAGCCCGTTGACCGCGACCGTGCACGCGTAGTCCACCGCGCCGAAGTGCAGCAATACGCGCCCTACGTTGAAACCCTCGGGAAGGCGGAAGGACCGACGATAATACAAAGTGTCCGCAGGGCCGACCGTCTTTTCGACGCCGGACAGCAAGCACTCGGGCGAGAAGGGCACGAGAATGCTGCCCTGATAGCCTGTGAACGGCTGCTGCGTGGGCAAGATGGCGTAGTCCCATTGACCGTTGAGGTTGAGATAGGACTCGCGTACCATCTGCGGACGAGGGTACTCGGGAAGGACGTTGGTTTTGTCAAGTGTCTGCCCCCAAGGGGTGTAAAGTTTGTTGTCGGGTTTCATAATGCTCTCCTTATTCGTTTCGCGCTATTATTTAGAGGGATAGCGCCACCTCTACGTGCTGACCGCACAAGGCCGAATCGTCGTAGTAGATCCGACCGAAAATGTCTTGTATGCGAAGGTGCCCCCGCTCCCAATCGAATCGAAGAACGGACGCGCCGATATGAACGCCGCGGACGGAAAACCTATCCCACGTCCCCGGCAAATGAAGACAAACGGCTATGCGCTCGAAAGACAAGATCTCCAGTCCCAAAAGCCCGTAGACGCACGCGCCCACGTAGCGCCACGACAAGGAGGCGGCCGAATAGCCGCACTCGGCGGGATAGGGCGAGAAAGCGCCCAACGCGACGTCGGACGAAAGCTGCCGCAGCATCTCGTGCGCCGCGTCCGCGTAGCCTACCCGCGCAAGCGCGAGCGCGACGTCGAACCAATCCGAAAGGGGACGCGACTGCTTGCGGGGCGCGTCCGCCTCGTGAAGCCAACTGACGATGAGGGCGCGACCGATCTCCTCTGCCCGTCCGTCTACGCCGCAGGCCAAGGGCATCCAAAGAAGGGACGCACGCTTGAAAAGCGCCTTGGGCGAGGATAAGTACGCCTCGTCTATGCGACGGGACAACGCCGAAGCGGCCTCCTGCCAAGCGGCGGCACGATGGGACACGCCCAACGCGAAAGCCAAACGCGAAGCCTCGGTGAGCAACGCGTAAAACACGCATTCGCACCCAAGATCCGCCCGCCCGCCGAGGGTATATAGCCCGCCCTTGGCGGTGCGAAGGAACCGCTCGACGAAGCGCTCGACGAAGCCGAAGTGCGCCGCCGCAACCGAAGAACCCGTCAAAAGGGAATAGCGCGCCACGGCCAAGGCAAACGAGGCGCAGGTAAGACCGTCCGCCCTCTCCGAAGAAGAAACGTCCAACCGAACGGGAAGAACGCCGTCCGTCTCCAACCGCTCGCAGGCGGCGGACAAAAAATCCTTCGCCGCCAAAGACGCGCGGTGCAAGCCGCATAGCGCCATAAGAGGCAACGCGAACGAGCCTCGGTCCGTCCAGCAGCCGAAGTCGTAGGGAAGCACGCCCGAAGGCGCGTCGGCAAGGCGCTCGGCGGCACACAGCAAGGCGTGCGAAAAAGCGCGGTTGAGAAGTGGCTCGGGCGTGGACAGCACGAGCCCCGAAGAAAAACACTCGGCGACCGACTCCATCCGCTTCTTCCACTCCAAGCGGCAATCCACCATAAGATCCTCGGCGCGTGGCTTGGACCAATAGACGACGTGAAACACGACCTCGCCGTCTACGGGAACGAGGCGGGTATCCTCCTCGATAAGGTCGGTGAGCATACGCCCCATCTCGTCCGCCAAGGTGACGCCGCTGACCACGGGAAAATCGTGCCCTTTGCGCGTGACGACCGAAAGATGCGGGAGAGTCAGGCGCACGCGGCGCGGATTGACGCCCAAGTTGAGGACGGCGACGCGCTCGACGAGCCCCGTCGACAGTACGGCGGGATAGAAGGTGCGCTCTATGCGGAAGCCTGCGGCTTCGGTAACGACGCGAAGTGCGCCCAACGTCTCCACGAAGGAAAGGCGTTCGGTAAGGGGCGACTCGTCCGCCAAAAGCGAGGGGGATAGGTCGTAGTCGAACGTGAAACCCGTGGACGTGAGGAAGGGGAAGCATCCATGTTTGAAACATTGGAACCCGCCATCCTCGGATAGGCGATAGGACAAACGAAAGCGCGAGCGGCGGCCGCATACCCAAAAACGCTGCGAAAAGGGCAACGACGTGCCCTCGGGCATAAGACGCACGGCGCCGTCGGGCATGAGAAACCGATTGATTTCGTCCGAAGAACGCGGGCAAACCGCCCTATGCGGCGCTCGCTCGGCGCGGGGTATTCGATTGCGAAGGGTGTTACGTGCCATACTGCTCCTGATGCCGCTTTTTAATAGTATACCATACTTTTTTTGCTTTGTATAGAGGGGAAACGAAAGGTTTTGCGCGTTTTTGTCGCCTTTTTAATAAAAAATTTCCCATGCAAGGGGCGGGCGAGGGTATGAAGACGAAGGGAAACGACCATACTCCAAGGGAAAAAGGAGGATGAGAATGAGAAAATTTTGGTACGCTTTGGTGGCGGCGGCGTTGATCGGCGTTTTGGTGTGCGGGCTCGGCGCGTGCAAAAAGAAAGAGGAAGAACAGAAAAAAGAAGACGTGATCGACCAACCCGTGAAAGCAGAAGGAATCGAATTGAATTGGCAGGAAGTGCTGTTGGTGAAGGGCACGTCCGTGACCTTGGCGCATACGGTAAGCCCCGAGGGGGCGACGGGTACGGCGACGTACACCAGCTCGGATACGGCGGTGGCGACCGTGAGCGCACAAGGCGTGGTGTCGGGGTTGAAGGCGGGCGTGACGACCGTGACCGCCAAGATAGACGATAGCCACTATGCGGAATGCAGGGTGATAGTGGGCGACGTCATCGTGAAAGCGAGCGAAGCGCAAACCCCGAGCGAACAAGGCGAAACGGGTGCCGAGGGCGGGCAAAACGCCGAGAACGGCAACGCGCAATCGAGTGAAGGCACGCAAAACGGCGAAACAAACAGCGAAACCGGCGGCACGAATACGGGCGGTGAAACCGGCACGGACACGGGCGGAAGCGATAACCCGCTCGGCGGAGGTGAAACCGGCACGGACACGGGCGACGGCGGCAGCAATAGCGGAGAGGCGGACGGCACGGATACGGGCGATGGGCAAGGCACAGGCGGAGATACGACGTCCCAAGACGGTGCAACGAACCCCACGAACGGCGGGGAAACCGATGGTCAAACAACCGAGAACGGCACGCAAAACGGGGGTACGTCCGAGGGTAACGGCGACCAAACCTCGACGAACGGTCAATCGGGAACGAGCGCGGGAAGCAATGGAACGGAGTCGAACGGCGAGACCGAAAGTATGCCCGTAAGGCGCACCGTGTCGGGCGGCGTAAAGGGCGAAACCCTATTCGAAAGCGTGCAAGCGGCCGTGGGTAAGGCCAAGGCGAACGACGTGGTCGTGGTGGATAAAGGCGACTATAAAGAAGCGGTGACCATCGGAAAAAGTCTGACCGTCATGGGCGTGGGCAATCCCAAAGTGCAAAAAGTGACCGTGGAAACGGGCAACCTCGTGAAACTGCAGAATATAAGCGTCGTAACGGACGAATACCCCTCGGCGGGCGAAGCGGCGGTGCTCGTGAAGACGTCGGCGGGCGTGGAGATACGAAACTGCGTGATAACGTCCAAAGCGACGGGCGAATTGGAAGGCGGCTACGGCGTGCTGGTGGAAAAACAGGCGCGAGGCGTGACGATGGTGGGGAACAGCATCGGGAACTTCCGCTACGGCGTGTACGTGTGTCCCACCGATCAGTCGGTCACCATTACGGATAACCGCTTGTCGAATATGGCGGTGGGTATCGGCTTGGACGTGCGACAGGAAAACGCGGAGACCAACTACCCTACCCTGGGTAAGATCGCGGATAACGAATACAACGAAGTGACCAAGCACACGCAATTCTTGCACTACGGCGAGAACTACGAGGGCGACTTCGACTTCGGCGACAACGAGGAAGAAAACGCATCCCAAGGCAACTCGAACACGGGGGGCGGCGGATTGATGGAATAGCAATAGAGAAACGGGGGGCGCCGAAAAGGGGCGCCCCTTTTGGGAAGACGACGGCACGGCGATTTGACATAGAAAGCGGGGTTTCGGCAAAGGTCGCGGAAAAAGCGCGGAAACGTAGGGTTAAACTGTAAGAATGAAACGAAAAAGGTAAGACAAAGGAATGAAACAAGGGAAAGTAAACAAGACGGATATATTGCAATACATAGTCTTTTTTCTATTGATGATTTTGACCTCGATGGCATCGAATAGGGGGGTACGTCCCTTCGCAATCGGCGTCTTCGTGGGGTTGGCGTACTGCAAGAAAAACGTGTGGCTGTTGGCGCCAATGCTGTTGGCCGCGGCGCTTATCGGGGAATTCGGGTGGCAATCTATACTGCTTGCGGCGACGGCCGTAATCGTGGTGACGGCGGCCTATTATCTGCACTATCTGTTCAAAAAACGAATGAAGGCCTGGCAACTCATTGTCTACGCGTTCGTGAGCCAAACGCCCGTGCTATTGGTGTACGGAATAAACGAAGAACGCTTGCTGTTGGGCGCGCTGAGCCTGGTGCTGTCCACGGCGTTCGCGTACTGCTGTACCGTGCTGGCGCATTGCGCGTTCGTCAAAGGCGTACGCTATAAGATGACCGCGAAAGAGGAACTGTGCATGGGATTTTTGGCCGCCGTACTGACGATGGGTATGGTGCGCATAAGCCTCTACGGCGTCGTGGTGGGTATGGTGGTGATGGGATTCGCGTACCTTTTGGCACCGCGCGTTCTACGAGAAAAAGGCGTGTTCGCCGTGATGGCGATGGGGCTGGGCGCTTGGGCGGCCACGGGCGACGCCGCGCATATAGCCGTGGCGGCCGTGATGGGATTGGGGGCGTACGTACTGCGCAATCAGCACCCCGTCTTTGCTTTGGCGGTGCTGACGGCGACCGATTTCGCGTGCGGTTTTTTGCTGAAACTGTACGCGGATTACTACTTTGTAAATACGATTTTGTTTGCCTTGGGCGGGGGCATACTCGCCTGTATTCCCAACAAAATACGCAACCGATGGGAGGGATTTTTGCAATCGGAAAACGATATCGGCGTGCGCTATCTCGTCAACCGAAATCGGCTGGATCTGTACGGAAAACTGGTGGGCGTGGCGGGAGTGTTGACGGATATGCGCCTCGTGCTGGAGGGGGGCATCTGCAACCTCGCGCCCATAGAACAAAGCAAGAATCAACTCGCAAAAGAATTGGCGAAGGCGTGCTGTGCGGGATGCGCGTACCGTCCGAAATGCGAACGCGCCCTCTCTTCTTCGACGGCGGTGGCCATGTACGACCTTATCGCGCGGGCGCTGGATACGGGACGGCTGTCAATATTGGAAACGCCCTCTTTCTTTGGAGAAAACTGCCCCTACCAAAAACGCGTGGTGGAGACCTGCGGCGACCTCTTGGACGGCTATATCCGAAAAAAGCAGGTGGCCGACCGAGTGGACGACAATAAGCGCGTGATGTGCGAGCAACTGTCCGGCCTGTCGGGAATGATGAACGACCTCGCCGCCGAGGTGAAACAAGTGGTGAGCTTTGACACGACGAAGGAAAAGCGGCTGTTGGAGGACCTGTCGAACGGCAATATCATCGCGAAGGAGTGCATTATTTACCGCGACAAGGGGCTGGCGACGGCCATCCTCGTGGTGCGGGCGGGCGACCAGGACAAGCCCGCGTTGGACGCGATATTGGAGAAGCATTTGGGTAAAATGGTGGTGAAAAGCGTGTCCAATCACTCGTCGGGCTGGGTGAGCAAGCGATACGTGACCGCACCGCCTTTGGGCGTGGCCACGGGAACGTCTACGGCGACGAAAAAGGGAAGCGAACGGTCGGGGGACACATTTTCGGTGCTGCCCCTCGGGACGGACAAAACCCTATTGGCGGTGTGCGACGGAATGGGGAGCGGCGAAGAGGCGTCGGGCGGCGCGAACGCGGCGATGTCCTTGGTGGAAAGCTTCTACACGGCGGGCATAGACGACGAAGCCGTGCTATCGCTCATCAACAAATTGCTGGTGGTGCGCAACGAAGACAGCTTCCAAGCATTGGATATTTGCGTGGTGGACCTGCGGCGCAAGCAGGCCGATTTTATCAAATTGGGCGCGCCCGAAAGCGTGATACGACGAGCCGATCGCATTGAGACCGTGGAAGGGGGCGCGTTGCCCATCGGCATATTGGAGAACGTGACGCCCAAGATAAGCAGGGTGAAAATAACCGAGGGGGATATGATCGTGATGTGCTCGGACGGCATCACCGAAAGTATCGGTGTGGAAGGCGTGGTGCGGATGATCGAGCAAAACCCCACCGTCAATCCCAACACGATGGCGCGGCTCGTCGTGGAAGACGCCCTTTTCGTGAACGAAAGCGACGACAAAACCGTGCTGTGTGCGCGAATTTTCGACAACGTATAGGGGGTATCGAATACAAAAGAACAGTGTATGGGAAAAGGCGACGAAAAGAAAGCGTCGGAGTGAGTGAGCGATAGAGCCACCGAGAATGCAATCGAAAAGGGGGCGGCGAAACGAGTGACGAAGGGGTGGTGCCCTACTCCAAAGAAACGCGTATGGGTAGCAAAAAGGCTTGTGGAGAAATCGACACAAGCCTTTTCACTAATTATATGATAAGGGGGAAATTATAATTCTGTATCGGGGGCAATCTCTTGCCAAGTTCACAGGTATTTTACTACATAATGCGCGCAATGTCAATACGTTTTACAATTGTTTTGCAATTTATTGCACATTTATTTCGGTTTTGACGAGTTCGCCCGACGTGGCGTCCAGATAATAGGCCTTGCCGCCCGTGGTGACGGTGCGACGAATGACACCGTCGGCAAAGTGCAAAGCGCAGTTGTCCTCGATGGCGTAGGCCGCGGCGCGCTCCCGCAACACGACGGAGTCGAACTCGGGGCGTTGATTGTAGTGGGGCGTCATCATACCGTACAAAAGCCCCCAACCGTCCATCAGGCAAAAGCCGTCGCCCAAGCCCTCGACGATTTGGCTGTCCGTGTACATACGATCGAACCAACAAATGGCGCCGGCGGAAAGACCGACGACGGGGACCCCGCGACGATAGGCGGAAACGATGCGGCGACCGACGCCCGTGCGACGCCACTCCTGCAGCATATACCAAGTGTCACCCCCGCCAACATAGATGAGGTCGGCCGCTTGGAACTTGGCGTCCATATCCGCCTCGTTCATCTCCCCACCGCGCACGGTGAGGATGAGGTCGGCCTTGACGTCGAATACGGACGTGTAGGTCTTGCGGAAGGTGTTGAAATAGGGTTTGCTGTCGTGGCTGGCCGTGGGAATGAACAAGGCGTTGGGGCGATTGCCCGCGGCGTGGCGGTAAGCCAAAGTGGCGCAATAAGCGTCTATGCCCAACGTCATCTTGGTGCGCAACTCGCCGCCGCCGATACAAATAAGCGTCTTTTCCATAGCGTACTCTCCCCTACCGCGACCTCGATACGCGGCTATTATTATGATACCCTTTTCGCCGCGCATAGTCAACATATCGCAAGAAGAAACCTCATAAGATAGGGTATGAAACGCGTGATAATGGGACTATTGGCGATAGCAACGTGCTGTCTGATGACGGCGATAGGCTTGGCGGCGTGCATAAAGCCGCAAAGGATAGCATACGAGGAGCCGAAAGACACCCGTGCGATTGAATACGACGTGGAAATGCGCCTCGTCCCGACCGAGGACAAGACGACGGGCACGGCGCGATTCGTCTACGAGGCGACGGCGGACGGCGTGGATGTCGTGCGGCTACGGTCGGAAGCGGCGGTGACGAAAGCAAGGGCAAACGGCGAAGACGTGCGCGTAAACCCCATGGACGTATATACCCTTTTGGCGCTACCGACGGAAATGCGCAAAGGGGAAACCATAGAAGTGGAAGTGGACTTCGAAATGCCGTGCGCGCAAAAAGGCGACAGGCGCATGGTGAAAGGACTGCCCGTAGTGTGCCAAGCCGTGGACGAGGCCGGCGAACGATGGGAAGTGACGAACGGGAGCATTAGACTACGGATAGAGGCACCCAAGTCGCAAGTATTGGTGATGAACGGGCGCGACCTGACGAGAGAATACGGGGAAAACGCGCAGACGGTCGGGGTGATGGTGAACGCAAAAGACGGCTTCGTCCTTTTGGCAAGCCCCTATCTCGTGCGAAAGACCGCGACCGTGGGCGATACGACGTGGGAATACTACGCCGAAACCGTGGACGCCCTAACCTACCAAACCATCTGCGCGGTGGCCGAGAAGGCCCGCGAATTGTGGGGGGACTGCGGCGAAGAACGGGTGGCCGTGATGGCAGACCTCGAAGAGGACGTGAAAGGGCTGACGGGGATAAACGCGAATCTGCGCGACATTACCGAAAAAGTCGTGGGACAATGGGGGAAGGTGACGGGCGACGAGCGATTGGCCGGCGGGTTGGCGAAATATACGCTGTGGGAATACTACCGCGCATACGACGAAGACGAGGCAAACCGCCTGCTGAAAGAGGCGAAGGAACGCGTACACGAGTACGGCGTACTGCATAAAGGAAAGGAAGACGAGGTAAATACGGGCGAAAAACGCAAGGCATACGCGCATATACTCGCGGACGAAGGACTATTGTTTTGGGTAAATTTGCGCGAAATAGGGGGTGACGGTATAGGGGAATCCGTGCAAACGATACGCAAACGTGGCGAGGTGACGGAAGAAGTCGCTGTGGATATCGTGCGAGAGATAACGGGAAAAGACTACGGGTATTACTTCGAGGCGTGGAGAGAAAGGAAAGTGCCTATATGCGCGTGAGGCGCATATAGGCATAGTGAAGTTTCGCCTAAAGGCGAAGTGAAATCCGAGACACAGCCTCGGGAGAAATCCGCGTTGTCACGCGGGAGAAATCCGCTCGAACCGCGAGCGGGTGAAATCCGACGTCCGTCCGGATGTGGTTTAAGCGTGAATTGATACCCTTTCGGATACCGTGAATGGCAACTACGTTGCGCTGCGGTTGGTCAGATGAACAAAAGGGACAAGGCGATGAGGAATTGGGCAACGTAGTAGGTGACGTGGTTGGAGACGATCATCAGCTTGCTCTCGGGGTGCAACATGCCCGTCTTTTGATAATCCTCGGGCTTGGAGAAGTAGGTCATCGAGAGAATGAGGTCGGAAACAATGAAGAAGATCGCGCCCAACAGCATGAGAATATTGGCCGTGGTAGCCCCCACGGTGGCCAGCGTCCAAATGGAAAAGACGACGAACCAGGACAGGAGTAAGGCGTAGCAAACGCTCGGAATGAGGAACTTGCCGAAACGCATTTTCATCACGCCGACGCTAAGAGCGAAGATGGCGGCGACCAAGCCTACGGCAATGAGCGCGGACCATAAAAGGCACATACGTCCACCCCCTAAGCGCAACGCGCCCGCGGTGATGTACAGGACGTGGCCGACGCCGAAAGCCGCCATGCCCAAATAGGTCATGATGTCCGCGTCGCGCTCGGCACGGTCGTAGGAAAGGCCTTTGAGGAAGATCTTGAAGTCCAAGGTGATATCGCCGACCAAACCGCAGACCAAGCCGCCTATGAGCAAAAGAGCGGGTACGAGGGGCACGGACCAGGCGGGACGCGAAAGAATGGCCGCGACGGCAACGGCGATGAACATCATAGACGTGACCGTCTTGAAGGCGATGGCCGTGGCGGACGAACGGCGGTCGCGCACGACGCAGAAGAGGGCTAAAAATGCGGTGCCGAGGGCTAAAAACACGTAGGGCATCATAAATATTACTCCTTTGACCGCCCTACCCTATACGAGGAAAAACGGCGGAAACGATAGTCTACTTACATTATACAACCATACGAACGCCCATTCTTACGAATGGTATCTATACTGCGTATAGATTGGTCGCTGCGCTCCCTGCGTTCGGTTGCAATGCGGCGCAAGCGTTATGCAAATACTTCGCTTCGCTCGTGCTTGCACGCTTGCTTCTATTATACAATGGAAAAAGTGATTGTCAATAGACAACAATAGACAAATAAGCGAAAAGGCGGGAAAGCAACACGCTCCAAACGACCGCCGCATAGCAAAGAGCCATAAGTGGGGGAATAAAGAAGATTATTATGCGCGGGTAGGTTGATTTTCGGAAAGAAACGCGCTATCATAATAGATGGAGGCGCGTATGAGCAACGAACCGAACGAATTGGAAAAATTTATTGCGCAAAACAAAGACTTCTTTGACAAATACCAACGCATCAATGAAGAGGTAGAAGAAGAAATGCAGGCTATTGCCGCATACAAAGCCGCGCACCCCGAAACGTACGATACGGAATATCAGGTGGAAGTGACGAATAGGTTTATCGAGGATAATCCGGACACGGCGTACGTAGAGATAAAAGAAGTGAAGAAACCGTAGTCTTTGAACACGCCTCGACAAAGGCATCTTATCTTGAAACCAAAGTGCCGAAATCGAAATGGAAAATCGACCGAAATAGCATTATGGCATAAAAAGCCACCCACGTTGGGTGGCTTTTTGATAACAATCGGGTATGGCAATCGCGACAGACGGAGAGATAGTGCCTCTACTTATGGGATCCTTCGACGCGCGCATAGGATGCGCGGCTCAGGATGACGGCTTGTCCGTCACTTAGGGGATCCCTCGACGCGGCTCGGGATGACGAACGTGGAGAACGCGCCTTGCGCAAGGGTACAGGATGACGTGATCGACCGACGATGGGCGGCGGTTACTCTAAGACCAACGTGTCGACGGTGGGGAGAAGCTCCTCCAGCCAGCGGCGGTAGAAGGCGACGGCGTCGGCGGAATCGGGAGAATCCGAACGGCGGGCGGCGCGGCGCAAAAGGCGCATGATGCCGACGACGGCCGCTTTGCGCTCGACCGAACGAATGACCGCGTCGTTGTCGGTGCCGAGGTAGAGAGAAAGGGACCTGCGCCACACGGCCTCGGCCACGTCGCGCTCGATGCCGAGGAATGCGACGGATTTGGCGGGATCGATGGCGGCAAAGCCGTTGTAGGCGTTGAACATAGAGCCCAACTCGAAAATGGGGTGACCGACGCAGACGGTGTCCATGTCGATGAGAATGGCCTCGCCCGACTGGATCATCACGTTCTTGACGTGGTAGTCGCCGTGCATCATCTTGTCCGAAAAGGGGATCTCGCGCACCAAAGAGAGCAATTTGTCTCCCGCCTCGGGAGAAAGATAATCTTTGTCGAAGATGGCCCACTCCTCTGCCGTGCGCTTCATATCGTTCATGATCGCTCGGTCGCCCGTGGTGGCGTGAATCTTTTTGAGCAAGTCCACGTATAAATTCACCATTTCGTCCATGCGCGTGGGCTCGGCGGCCAAAATCTCGGCGATGGACTTGGCGTCCAACAACTCGAACACCGAACCGTAATTGTCGCCCACCTTGACGACCTCGTAGGAAATGGCGGTGGGAATGCCCAAAATGAAGGCGCGCTTGGCCAACTCGCGCTCGCGGCGAATGTCGTCCAGGCAGTCGGGCCAGCGGTAGACCTTGACGATGGTGTCGGCGGCGGTGCGGTAGACCTTGCCGTTGGCGCCCTCGCCGATGACGGCGCACCCCTCGACGGACAGCGTGCGGAAAGCCTTTTCGATGGGCATCATCTCGGTGAAGCCCGTCATTTCGAAGATATCGTACACGTCGGGTTGAACGTCGACAAGGCGAAGCGTGGGATACGCTTTGCGCAATTTGAGTACGACGCGAAGACCTGCGGACGACACGTAGTCCAAACGGGCGCAGTCCAACACCACCTTTTCGGCGGGATTGGCACGGCATACGGCGAACGCCTGCGCCTCGGACTCGGCGGCATTTTGGGAGTCGATCCGCCCCACTAAATAAACGGTAAGGACGTTGTCTTTGAGCGTATATTCCATAAGTATCTCCTTTGTGCTTCTACCTGCCGACTACACTTCGGCGAACAGGTGGTCTACGTCCCACGACAACTCCATAAACGCCTCCGTGCCCTCGAACGTGGGGCGCAAAACGTCCACGACCGAACGATAGTACCAGGCAACCTTGGCGGGATCCTTTTGGTTGAACACGTCCCACATCGCGTCGCCTTTGAGCGCGTGAAGGCGCATAAGGGAGCGCACGTTGGAAAGCTTGTCGGAAAGCCAAATCACCCTGACAGCGTAGTCGTCGGTGGATTTGAGCCGCGCGATGGACTCCTCTTTGCGCCGCTGCCACGTCGCCGAGGCGGGTAAGTCGCGATATTTATTCTCGCTGTCGTGCTCGACCAAGTAGGCCACGCGGGCGCCGAAACGCGCCTCGATATCGGCCTCGGTGGCGGCGGTATCCTCCACGACGTCGTGCAAAACGGCCGCGACCAACGTATCCTCGTCCTCGGTGACGGTGGAAGCGATGACGGCAACCTCCATCGGATGCAAAATGTAGGGTAACGCCGCGCCTTTGCGCAGTTGGGCGCTGTGGCAGTCTACGGCGTACTTGATGGCTTGGTTGAGTTTGTCCATAATTCTCTCCAAATAGAAGATTTGACCGCAAATGCGTCATTATTACTATACCAAACGAAGCGGCTCAATGTCAACGATATGCGGGCGAGCGAATAAAAATCAAAAAAGGGTTGTCAAAACGGGAGAATTGCATTATACTATATAGTGCAACGATCGAAACACGTGGGAGTGTTCTGGTATTCGACACGTTCGATGGGGCATCGTAAGCATACCGAAGGCTCGTCTTCGTAAAAACGGAAGCGTTTTCAAAGAAACGACAACAAACAATCTTTGGCGTTCGCTGCTTAATGCGAACTGTCACACCGTCAAGCCTACTGGGGCGGCTGTGGCATCATAAGGTGTAGGGAACCGAGGCGCGTCCTGCCGCGTGGCGCGTAACGGAATTCAGCGGCTTGGGATAGGTAGCCTGTCTGCGGGCGACCGCCTCCGACATCAAATCACAAGACTAAGTATGTAGAAAGCGTTGTGACGTCCTGCGCGGACAAGGGTTCAACTCCCTTCACTTCCACCAAAAAAGGCAACCACAGAGGTTGCCTTTTTTGGTGGAAGTGAAGGTTGCCTTTCGCCCCCATTGTCTTTGGGCTTTGCACAGTTATATTCGGCTTGCGACGAGTTATAGCGCTATGCGCGCAATTTGTCAGGGCATGGTGACGCTGAGGACGGGAAGGACGCCGAGTTCGTCGGTGACCTCGCGGCCGGTGTCGGGTAGAACGAGGGAGGCGATTTGGTCGAAGCCGAAGGTGGCGGCGCGGGTGGCGGTGGCGTCGGCCGTGCGAAGCCAACCGGTGCCGAGGCCGTCGGGGGTGGCGACGGCGCCCATCGCGCGGGCGTAATCGGTGGGAGAAAACGGACGGGAGGGGGACTGCATACCCTCTATCTCGGGGCGGGAAAAGAGAAACACACCGTCCCACGTGAGGGGTTGGACGCACCACGGGGCGTTGTCGGCGGAAAGGACGACGGAGCGACCGTCCAGAACGGTCTCTTGCCCCAAACTGTCGTTGTCTAACACCAAATCGGTGATGCGCGCCTTGGTGCGGGCGTCAAGACAAGCCAAAGCGAAGTTCTGCAACTCCTTGCGAACGTAGGACGTGCCCCACTCGTTGGAACTGTCGTCGAAGGGGCAAGTGAACAGCACGTGGCGGCTGACGAGAATGCCCTTGTCCTCGGACAAGAAATAGGGGTACCACGCGATGGGCTGTACCTGAAAATAGCGTTTCTCGCCCAAAGTCATGGGCGTGCCGTCCGAGAACATGCCCGTGCCGCGAACGTAGACCTTGGCGTACAATTTGCCGTCGAAACGGCTACGATAGTAACCGCGCTCGTCGGGGGTGGCGCCCATAGCGGCCTCCGCCTCGGGAGAGGCGACGGTTTGGGGGCATTGTCCGGCATAGACGAAGGATTCCTCGATTTGTTGTTGGGGTTGAAGAATGGCGGTGGGATCCATGAGAAACTCCTTTCGCGTGAAGTTTCGCCTATCAGCGAAGTGACATTCCCCTTACGGGGAGAGGGTGAAATCCAAGGCGTAGCCTTGGGAGAAATCCGCGCATTCGCACGGGTGAAATCGGCGCAACGCGCCATCCTGAGCGTAGTCGTTAAACGACGAAGTCGAAGGACCTAGTCGTCGGGATATGGACGCAAGCGCAACGACGTACCGCCACGCGGTGCGAAACGGTCGCCGATGGCAGCCGAACGATTGGCTATTCGGCGGGAGTGGCCTCTTGGGCGGCCTCGGCGTTGGCGGTCGCGGCCTTGACCTTGATGGTGGCGTAGTAATTGGCGTTGTACTTGGTCATATCGCAAGAGTCGGCGTCGTAGTAGTAGGCCGTATCGAAGTTGATGGTGCTGGTGATAACGCTGCTGCTCCACTTATCCACGCTGAGGAAGCGCTTGAAGAAGCCGTTGTCCCAAATCTCGATGGTCTCGGTAATGGACGTATATTTGGCGTTGTTCATACCCGAATTCTTGCGAAGACTGGGCAACAAGTAGCGCGCGGCACCCGTAGACGTGGGATCGAGGTCGAAGACGATGGTGTAGTAACCTTCCTCGTCGTTGTGGGTAAGCGTGGCGCATCGGATAGTCTTGAGGTTGACGACGGCCTCGGTGACGCAATAGGCCTGCTTCTGCGAAGCGTGGAAGCAAAGACGCGCGGTGTCTACCGTGAGTTCACCCTCGGTATCGCCGAAAGAGGCGGTGCCGTTCCAATCCGCGTCGATTTTGCTGTCGCCGATCTCCACGTAGTAGGCCTTGGCAAGCCCCAAACGCGCGTAGGTGGCCTTGGCGTGGCCGTCCACCGTGATGCCGAACTTCTTAACGTCGGGCTGGAAGTCGTATTTGAGATACTCCTCCCCGTTCTTGAGGTCTACGACCAAATTCTTGGCGTCAACGCCCACCGTGGAAACGAGGTTCTGCGTGAGGGCCAAACGCATGAGGCAATTTTGGTCGTTGGCGTTGGCGATCTTGAACAACTCCAACGCCTCGGCCTTGACGGCCTCCGCATAAGCGTCGTCGCTGTCGTAAGCCGAGCGAGCGGGCAAAGTGACGTCCACCTTCTCGGCATACGTCTCCTCGTTGATGACGACGTAAGACTCGGAAGCCTCGGCCGCTTGGAAATCCGCATCCTTCTCGGCCGCCACTTCCTGCGTGGAGAGCGCCTGCTCAGATTTGCAACCGACGAAAACGCACAGTAGGCTGACTATCAATAGCGATATAAACAATTTCTTTTTCATTCGTTTCACCTCCGCTCGGAGGCGGTCATACCCGCCGCCGAGCGATTGATTTCGTTGCGTACACCCATAGTATACTATATGCCGACGATTATGTCAAATCACCGTCGTCCGTATCGTCGGGAGTGCCGTCGGCACCGTCGGCGGGAGCATCCTCGGCGGGTGCGTCCTCGGCGGGTGCGGCGTCCTCGGCGAACACGTCCTCGGCAGAGCCTTCTGCGGACGGCGACGTGGTGGCGAACACGTCCTCGTAGTGCATATCACGCTGCGCACGGGCGAAGAGACGACGGCGCTTGTAGAGAAGCGTGCCCACGACGCCCGCGGCGACCAATGCAAGGAAGCCCACGATGGCGATGGCCAAAGGTACGGGATTGTCGGCTAAGGCCTGCCCCAACACGCTCCAGAAGCCCTCGCGCACGTTGACTTCGTCCGTCAAAGCGCGGTTGTAGGACACCAGTACCTTCTCGCCATCCTCGTCCGTCTGCTGGACGAAGAGAATGGGATCGGCCGAGGTCTCGCGGTAGGTGACCCACGCGGCGCCGTCGTTGACGTAGGAGCTGAGGTTGTAGGTGGCGTTCGCGGCGTCGTAGGCCGTGAAGCTGAAACTAACGGCGTAGTTGTCGTTGAGGGTGACGCGCTGTCCCGAGCGCACGCCCGACACCGAAGTCTCGGAGAAGTAGCCCTCGATGGGCTCGCCCGACACCTCGACGGTGCCGTCCTCATTGCGCACGAAGTGCGAATAGGCGGCGACCGTGAAGGACATCGTAGGCTCGGTCTTGGCCGAATCCGAAGCGAAGCGCACGTCGGTGATGACGATGGCTATCTCGTCGATGCGGAAGTAGGAATCGGCGGTGAGCGTGATGGTGACGTTGCTGTCCGCCGAATAGGGCATATAGTAGTTGGCGCCCGAACCCGAAGCCATAATGGTGCCGGCGGGCAAAGAGGCGATGCTACGCGCGACGATGGCGAAATGCTGACGCAACCACTCGGAACGCTCTAAGTCGGTGGTGAGGTCGGCCTCTTCGTAAGCGGCGGCCATATATTCGGGCAAATCGCCGCCGACAAGCGCGAAGTTCCAACGCATCGTGTTGTCACCGAAGGAAATGAAGCCGTCGTCGTCCGCGGTGAAGGCGCCCTCCTCGTCGTAGGTGCCCGCCGAAACGGTCATGGCGACCGCGACGCGGGAAATGACGTACTTGGCGCCGACGACCGTGCCGATGACGTAGTTGTCCAGCAAGCCCGCGTCGCCCTTGACGTCGTAGAGGGTGAGGTCGGCCGGCTCGTAGAAGTAGGTGCCGGCGGCGGCGGTGAGCCCGTCGCACACGTAACGACCTACGCGAACGGCCAGACGTTTGCCGTCACCGTTGGCCCAACCCGTGACCTCGATGGACGCGCCCGTGAGATTGTCGGTCATGTCGTAGACGCGATTGACGTCGACGGCGGAAACCGTAAGAGAGGCGCGAATGATCTCGTAGGACCTGCTCTTCTCTTCCAACACGAAGTCCAAAGACTGATTGACGAGCGCAGCGGACACGTTCTTGAACTGCACGGAAAGAGTGGCGTTGTCGTAGCGGCCTACGGGCAAAGCGTCGGAGCCGAAGTAGCCGACCGTGATGAGAATGGACGCGTCGAATTTCTTGGACACGTCGAAAGCACTCATGATGCGCGCCTTGACCGAATCGCTGAGGTTGGTGGAGAAAGGCATCTCCTGCAAAGCGTCGCTGCCGTAGTTGAACACGCCGTTGCCCGTGCGCTGCACGACGACCGTGCGGCGGGTGATGGCGTAGCGGAAGTCGGCGCCGTTGTAGGCCTCCAACACGTAGTTGGACGTGACGTCCTTGCCGTCCTTGTCCACGACGGAAGCCGTGATGGCGTAGGTGCCCACGGCCTCGCCCTTCTCACGCGTGAAGCGCAGTTTGTCGCCGTTCATCAGAGCCTTGCCGACCGAGCGGCCGCTGATGACCGTATCTTCCGACCCGAAGGGTTTGGAAACGTCCGAAGTGACGTTGTAGACGATATGGCGCGCCGTGATGGTGAGCACACCGTCCGCAGTGAGCACGTATTCCTTTTGATTGTTGCCGTTGATGACCATGGTGGCCGAAGCGTCGGCGAGGATGAAGTTGCGGTTGTCGGCCGTGAAGCGGTACTGCACGCCCGCCTTGACCGCGTGACCGTCGGCATCTACCTTGATGGGTGCGGTGGCGAAGGACATATTGGCACCGCCCACGACGGCGTACTCGGGTACTAAGGTCATGGCGAACCAATCGGCCGCGTCCAGATTGGTGTACACCTTGGCCGCCGCGAGCGCCGCGCGCTCTTCCTCGGTGAAGTAGGTGACGGCACCCGCCGCACGAACGGTGTAGTTGAGCGCGGTGAGGGTATCGCCGTACTGCAGATCCATATCGTTGAGGACTACCGTGGCGGGAGAAGGCTTGACCGTGAAGGTGGCCTTGTTCTCGCTGATCTTGGGCTCGTAGTTGACCAAGACGTCCTTGATGACCTCGATGGAATAGGAGCCGACCGAACGAATGGTGTAGCTGTACTTGACGTCGCCCGAATCGGTGACCGTGGTGCGGTCGCCGACCACGCGCAACAACTTGGTATTGCTGCCGAGAAGTTCGCTGTCGGCACCATAAATGGTGCCACTCCACTCGAAGCTAAGGTACTCGTAGATGTCGAAGGGCACGAAGTCACCCGAATCGGTGCGCGTGCCGAACTGGTCGAGATAGAAGACGCTGACGTCCGAAACGACCAGCTCGAGATCCTGCTTGCTGATAATGCCGACGTACAAGTTGTCCGTGCGGACGTAGCCCGTGGCCGTCTCGGCGTACATATACAAGGCGCCCTCGGGCAAGACGTAGTCGTCGTTGAACAAGACGGTGCCGTTGAGTACGTTGGAATCCACGTAACTGCCTTCCTTGACGCGGAGATACCAAGTGCCCGCGTTAGACATGGCTTCGCCCGTGGCAAGGTCGAAATACTCCAGCGTGACGCTATTTTTGATGGAATACTGCCTGCGGCAGCCCTTGGCGACGTCGTCGGCGGAGAAACCGCCCAACTCGGCGAACTCGATGCGGGCGTTGGCGTTGCCGTCGTACTTCTTGACGCTCACGCGCAAATTCTCGAAATACAAGGGGCGCGGCGTGATCTGGAAGGACAGGCCGTCCGAACGACCGACCAAGGTGCCGTCGTGGTAGACGTTGAAGCGAATGACGTAGCCGCCCGCGTGGTAGGGCGTGTCGAAGTCGGACATAACGTTGCTGTCGGGAGTGTCCTGACGATTGTAGGTAAAGTCGGCGTCCGACCGGATGACGTCCATGACGGCCGAAGACGGCTTGAGATAGTCGTCGATCTCGGCGAGCGTCTTGTCACCATAGGTGACCTCGCTCCACTCGGACTCGATGAGAATGAAGCGGGCCGTGATGGTGATGCTGCCCGTGTCGATGAGGCGATCCACGTTGATGGCCAACTTGGTGTAGGTGCTGTGGGCAAGGTCGATGGCGGGCAAAGCCTCGTCGGCGTAGGAGAAGCCCGCGAAGAGGTAGCCCTGCACGACCTTCTTGAACTCGACCGTGGGCTCTGTGTAGGCAAAGCCCAACCAATAGGGCGTGCCGGGCGTGACGTGGGCGTCCGTGACCAACTCGGCGGGAGCGCCGTCAACGTCGACGTACACGGTGTAGCAATAGAAGAACTTGGCCTTGACGTCGGCGGTTTCGCCTACGGCGAAGACCACGTCGTTCATACTGTTGGCATCGTCCACGTCGTAGTCCGTGCCGCCCATCTCGTAGTAGCGCAAACTGTACTCGGCGGTATTGCGCGCGACGAAGGCGAAATGCTCCGTGCCCCCGACCGTGCGCTTGTCTACGCGGACGTAGCCCGCACCCTCGCCCTGATCGACGACGGTGAGCATACGCACGGTGCCGTCGGGATGCAAGAGCACCTTGTCGGTGTAGTTGACCAAAACGCACTCCTCTACCGTAGCGCCCGCGGGAGAAGCAAACCAAGTGAGAGCGGGATCGGCAAGATAGCCGCGCTCCACCTCAACGGCCAAGTGACGGACCGAGCCGCCCGAAGCAAGCTCGACCACGCCCGTGGAAACGCCATCCGAGAAGAGGTTGGCATTCTCCTTGACGACCACCGAGAAGAAGGCGCCGTCCAACGTGCCCGCGTAGTCGGTGAAGGGCACGAACGAGGCGTCCGCCACTACGTCGGCGGCCAACGTGAAGGAAGGCGTGACGTTGCCGGTGAGGCGCATAGCCAAAGCGGCGTGCGACCACTCGGCGGAAGACGAGAGCACCTTGTCGGCGAAGAAGGCCTCGACACGAGCGGACGTGCCCGTCAATGCGAAGGCGGCGTCCGTGTGATTGGCGGTATCGTAATAGCCGAGGAAGTGCAAGCGTCCCTCGCGGTCGTCGGCCGTGACGGACATACCCGTGACGTCCGAACCCGTGCGGCTGAAGGAGACGGTGAGGTCGCCCTTGTCGTAGAGCATGACGTTGAGCCCCGCGGGAAGCGCCGCGTAGTCCGCCGTGAGGTCGGCGGGCGCACGCATATCGCCCTCGACGAGCAGCCAGACGTTGTCGTAAACGCCCGTGACGTCCAAGCGGGCGTCCTCGGAAGCCTTGACCGCTACGTTGATGTACTCGGGGCGGTTGGTAAGCCCTGCGGGAATGCGGGTGAGCACGAAGTCGGTGACCGAATCGGCCACGACGAACACGACGTTGTAGATATGGCTGTTTTCGCCGCTACGCGCGGTGAGTACGGACAACGCCACGGGGGCGTTGACGAACACGGTGTGCCCGTTGCCGTCCAACTTGAAGGCGTCGGTCATAACGGGCGTGGACGCGTAGACGTGGATATCCGCGGACAAAGTGACCTCGCTGGTATATCCGTGCGCGGTGGCCATGGCGAAGTAGGCGTACTCGTCGTCCGTGGCGACCTCGGAAGTGCCCTCGACCGAATAGTAGTCGGCGGTGGCGACGGAGGAAACCAACGTGTCGTAGGCCTCGTTGAAGAGCACCTTACCCGCCTTGTCGCGCCACAGGAGGAAGTACTCGGAAGAAGTGGGCGAAGCGGTGAAGGAAACGTCGGTGACGTCCACCGACAACGTGACGTTGGGACCGAGGCGCACGGTCTTGACGCCGGCCGTCGCTTCGGGCGTGCCCGAGGAAGCGACCAACCAGCAGTTGGTAAGACGCGCGGACACGGAAGAGGCGAAGCGCGCCGAAGCCGCCGAAGAGACGACAACCACGTTGCGGAACTCGCCCGAAGCAAGCGTGGCCAAGCCCTCTTGGGAGGACGTGGCGACCTTGGCATTCTTCAACGTGCCGTTGAAGACGGTGAACAAGGGCGCGGTGAGCGTGAGCACGTGACCATTGCCCTCGATGACGCCCGCGAAATAGGTGGGATCGTCCGCGCCGACCGTGGCGGAGCCGATGGACGCGCCCGTGTAGGCGACGTCGGACTCCACGGTGAAGGAAAGCCCCGCGAAGTCGTACCCCTTATTGACGGCCTCGGCCAAACCCGCGACGTCGGTAGACGTGCGAATGGTCTTGGAGAGATAGCGGGAGACGTAGGAAGACGTGCCCGAAAGATCCAAAGCCTCGGTCTTGAAGTGCGTGGCACCGTCCAACGTGTACCAACCGACGAAATACAAGTCGTCCGAATTGCCCGCGACGGCCTGCATGAAGCGGTCGCCCATGCGGAAGGTGGTGGGCACGTCGGTCTCGACAATGAGCCCTACTCTGTCCGCCTTGTGACAAGCGGGATCGGGAGATACGACGTAGACGTATTGATAGGTGAGGTTGGACGTGGCCTGCAAGTTGCCGTAAGCACCCTGCCGTCTGACGACCACGCGCGTGAGGCGCGCGGACGCGCCGGCGGCGAACAGATATTTGTCGCCCGTGAGATCGGTGGCGTCGATGACGATATTTTGGATAAGCGAAGCACCCAACGCACCGAACGCCTGATCGACGTCGCCCACTACCGTGAGGGTGTGGAACGCGCCGTCAAGTACGCCCGTGAAGGAAGCGAAGCGGGCAAGACCTTCGGCCTCGACGGAGATGTCCGCAACCAAGGTGAAGGTGGTGTCGCTATCGACGGCGTAGGCCATGTTGAGAAGCCCCAACAGATCCTCGAAGTCGGAACCGGTGGCGATATCGGTGGAAAGGAACTCCGCCGTGAAGGACATCGTATTGTTGTTGTTGACGGCCGTGATGACGTTGAAACGCAGCCGATTGGACTCCCCGTCTACGTTCTTGAGCATCTTGTGGAAGTCGCTGTAGCCCGCGAACGTGGTGGCCGCGCCCAAGGAACGCGCCGTGAAGTACAAAGCGCCGTTCTCACGCTCTACGTCCAAAGTGCCGTTGCCGTTGACGACGATGACGCCGTAGCGGTTGGTGGAATTGACGGAAGAAGCGGACATACGCTCGCGCGAGACGATCCATATCTCACCGTTGGCCTGCAAAGGCGTGCCGCCCACGTAGGTGGGATGGCTGAGGGTGACGCCGTCCGCGGTGTAGACCACGACGTCGCGCAACGCGCCGTTGTTGGTGTGCGCAATGCCCGCCGCCCGGTCGGCGCTCATATCCGCGAAATACTCCACGACCACGCCGTTGACCGTGCCCGACATGACGCCGAAGAGGGAACGCTCGGCCTTGAACGTGACGGCCTCGGTGAACGTGATGCGGTGCATATCGCCCTGGAAGACGGCGGAGAACGCCGCGCCCGAAGAGGCGCCAATCGCATAGTAGTCGCCGTCCACCGTGACGTCGTCCGTCATGGTGTAGGTACCTCTGATATCCTGCCCGTTCTCGCGAAGGGCGCGGGCGATGGCTTTGAGTTCGGTCTGGTCGCCGACGGTGTTGCGAATCTCGCTACGGACGTGCACGCCCGTCATAGAGGCGTGGGACGTGAGGCGCAAGCGCCCGCCGTTGTAGGCGATGAAGTCGTCCAAACGGACGGTCTTGTACGCGGTATCCGCATCGGCGTAGACGGTAAGGCCCGCGTTGGCGTCGATGGCGGCCTCGAAGTAGATGCGACCGTCCCGACGAACCTCGGCGGGATCGTTGTGGATCAATGCCGCCGTGCCGACCGTCATATTGTTGACGGCGGGAGAACGGGAATCGAGCGCATCGTTGCGGTTGAATACCCACACGTTGGCCGCCGTGCCGTAGTTGCCGGTATTGGCAACCGCGCTGTCGGCGTTGGCGGTAAGGACGCTACCCACCGCGAAGTCGATGAGAATGGCCGCGAGGTTGTTGTTGTTGGTGCCCACGACACCGCCCGCGGCGTTGTCGGAGACCATGCTGACCTTGTTCCAAGCGACGTAACCGTTCTTGATAAAGCCCGTGTTGCTGCCCGCGACGCCGCCCGCATAGGCTTGCACCGCCGAGCGGGACTCGATAAAGGCGGAATCGATGCTGACGTAGACGTTGCTAATCTCGATGGCGTTGTTGCCCGCCACGCCGCCTACGTAGGAAGTGCCCGAAGTGCCCGCGTTGGACGCCGCGTACATGGCGCGGAAGCCGCCTGCGGGTTGATAGATATACGCGTCGATGGACGAAACCGTGCCGCGGTTGTTGCCGACTACGCCGCCCACGTACTCGTTGGAGGTGGCGTTGGCCGAAGTGGTCTCGGCCTGCAAAGCCGCGTAGGACGTGACCGTGACGGAGGTGATGGTGCCGAAGTTCTCACCCGCGACACCGCCGACCTTGGCCGCGATAAGACGGGTGGGAACGTCCATAACCGTGAGCCCCGTGGCGGTGGGCGCACAGCCCAAGTAGACGTGGCAATTCTCCACCGTGCCGTTGTTGTGGCACACCAACGCGCCCAAAACCTGCGTGGTGCCCGCCACGCCGTAGGTGCCGCTCTCCACCACCAAGGTGAGGTTGCGAATGACCGCGTCCTGACCGGTGTAGCCGAACAGACCGACGTACGCGCCGCCGTAGACGTTGTTGTCGCCGTTGACGACGGTGATGGTGTAGCCGTTGCCCTCGAAGACGTGCTTGAACGCGTTGACCGACTCGCCCAAGGCGGTGCCGATGGTCAACTCCCTGAACAAGGGAGAAGAGGCCACGTCGATGGTGAGGTCGTCGTTGAGGGTGAAGGTCAAGCCCGTGGAGAACAAGCCCGCGTTGACCGTGGTGGCCATGGCGACCAAGTCCTCTACCGTGTTGATCTGGGTGTTGATGAAGATGACGTTGACCGTATAACCCGTGATGTTGCGGTTGGGACGGAAACTGACGTCGTCCACGCCGCCTACGTCGTCGGGCACCTGAATACCCGTGCTGACGTACCAGCCGTCCAACGCCGCGCCCGTAAGAGGCGTGAGGTCACGGAAGATGATGTTGTCCGAGCCGTCCAGATAGGCGTCGATGAAACCGCTGCCGTTGATCTGGAGCACGTTGACCGACGAGCCGTTGCCGATGGCGGTGACGGTGGGCGGGACGGGAACGACCAACCAGCAGTTGGGCGCGGAACCTTGGAGATTGCCGATAAAGTGGCCGCTGTAGGCCCTGTTGGGCGTGCCCGTATAGCCGACGGTGCCCTCGGACAAGAGGACGCTGTTGGCCAAAGTGGCCAAGGAACGACCGGCTAGACCGCCTACCTCGACGCTACCGCCCGAAGCGGTGACGCTGCCCGTAGAAGAGACGCGCACGGTGACGCGGTTGATGGTGGCGCGATTGCGCGATTCACCCACGGCGCCGCCCGCGAACAAGGTCTCGGATGAAAGGGAATTGACCACCTTGACGGAGCCGTCCAGCAAGACGGACGACAAGGTCAACGTGGAGCGCGTGACACTCTCGTACCCCTCGTACCAAGGCGACAAGGTGGCGTAGGCAACGGGATTGCGGCGCCAATCGTCGAATTGGTCGGAAGTGCTGCCCATGACCATACCCTCGTTTTGACCGACCAGGCCGCCCACCGAATAGGTGGCGTTGAGGGTGGCGCGGGGGCTTATATAGACGATACAGTTGCCGACCGTGCCGTAGTTGGCGCCTACGACGCCGCCTACCGTGGTGCCGTACACCGTGACGGGTTGGGCATAGCCCGCGGCGAAGCGGTACATACGCACCAAGGCGTTGCGCACCACGCCGTAGTTGTACTGCGCGATGACGCCCGTGACCGAGTTGTAGGTGGGCACGTCTACCGTAAGCTCAACGATGAGATTCTCCACCACGCCGCGCATCTCGCCGAACAAGGCGACGCCCGCGTCGGTGGGTTGACCGTTGGCCGCGATGGATTGACGCGCCATGACTATCTTGTAGAAGTTGCCGTTGTAGGCGCCCTGGAAGGTGCCCATAAAGGGCGTGGCGGCCGTGCCGATGGGTTGGAACGCCACCGAAGAGACGACCACGTCGTGGCCTAAGGTGAAGGTGGTGTTCTCGAAGGTGTAGCCGCCCTCGTTGACGTCCTCGGCGATGGCGATGAGGTCGTCCTCGCTGACGATGATACGCGACATGATAGCCACCTCGAAGCGGCTGTTGAAGATGTCGGCGGCGGCGAGATAGGCACCGTCGTCACCCGCGGTGATGCCCGTATTCAACGCCGTGACGTTGAGGGCCTGCGACAACTGGTTGTCACCCGAGAAATCGCTGTACCAACCGCGAATGGTGTAGGAATAGACCACGCCGTCCACGGTTTGGGTGTAGGTGCGGTCGTTGGCGAACTGCACGTAGTAGACGTTTTCTTCCTTGCGGAAGGTCGCCGCCAAGCGTCCCATGCCGATGACGCGCATGACGTTGATGGTGCTGTCGTTAGCGGACGCGACCCAACCGAAATAGGGCACGGTGTTGTTGGCGGAGACGATGAGCCACGTGTTGGTGTAGTCGTTGCCGTAGTCGTAGGCGACCGAAGCGACCGCGTATCCGTATTGCAACGCGCGTGCTTTGAGCGCGGTGGCATCGATGATGACCGAATCCAAGCGGCCGTAACTGACGGCAATGGCACCGGCGTACAAGGTGTTGACCTTGCCCGCCTCTACCTCGGTGGCGGTGTAGTCGGCGCGCCCCAGCGTGCCCTGCAAATCGAACTTGACGTTGGCGATGGTGCCGTCCGCACCCAAGACGCCGAAGATACCGGCGGTTTTACCCTCGATAAGCGTGCCCTCGGCAAGCGTGACGGTGTGGCCTTTGCCGTTGAAGGTGGCCGAGAAAGGCGTGGTCTCGGTGCCGATGGCGATAAAGCCCTGCTCCACCGCCGCTTGGTCTATGACGACGTCGGACTCCAAGTAGAAGGTGAGACCGTAGAGGTCACACCCTTCGCCCACGTCCACGGACAACTCCACCAGATCCTTGGCGGTGGAGATGAACTCGTTGAGGAACGAGGCGTAGAGAACGAGCCCCGAAACCGCAGAGTCGGCATCCGTAATGTACTCGTTGGCGTACTCGCCCGCATCGTACAGGGGCGCGTAAGGCGTGACCACGCCCTCGGGCGCGGTGTACCACATTCTGATGGGTTTGACGGTGGCGGCCGCGTTGCGCAAGACTACGCCGACGATGGCGCCCGCCTTGACGTTGAAGCTGACGTCAACCGTGCCGTTGGCAATGACCGTGACCACGTTGACGCCGCCGTTGAAGACGCCCGAAGCCGCGAAAGGCGCGCTGAGGTCGGGATCGAGGGCAAGCGCTTTGGCCAAGTCGTCGAAGAAGGCCTGCTCCTCTAAGTTGTGCTCCACGGCGAAGCGGCTGTTGCGATTGAGCACCCACACGTTGTCGGCCTTGTTGACCGAGGCGTAGTTGGTGACCTTGCCGTTGACGTCGTAGGTCAACGCGCGGTTGACCGCTACGCGGGCCGTGCTCATATTGGCGGTGACGGAGGCCGTGCCGCCCAAGTCCACGATGATATTGCGCAACCCGGCGCCTTGGTCGACGCCCGCCAAAACGCCCGCGTATTGGGTGGCGGCGCCGCCAATGGCGGCGTTGCAGACGACGCGCAAGTTGCGGATACGCGCGGACGAGGACAATATGCCGAAGAGGCCCGCGTACTGCTGACGGCAGGTGAGGCCTTGGGGCATGGTGATGGTGTAACCGTTGCCGTCGAAGGCGCCGATGAAGGCGACCTGCTTGTACTCACCCGATCCGACGTAGGTCTCCACCGCGCCGCCGATAGGCGTCCACTCGCCCGAAGACAAGGTGATGTCCCGAGTAAGCGTGAAGGTGACGCCCAAATAACTGCGGTTCTGCACGTTGACGAGGTCGGCTATGTATTGGAGATCCGCTTCGGAATCCACCGTGGTCTTGATGTACAAAGCCAAGTAGACCTTGCCTACTCTGCCGTCCTCGACGGTGGCCGTCATGGAATGGGGCAGGTTGGCTTGATCCAAATCCAAATCCTTGAGTTTCTCGATAAAGCCGAAGGGATATTGCTCGCCGCTCGTAAGGTCGAAGGTGATCTCGGCCTTGCCCGTGCTCTCGTTGAGGCGATGCGTGTAGTTGATGAGGCCGTCGCCGCAGAGGTACATCGTGTTGGGAAGGTCGATGGCGTACGTATCCGCGAAGGTCTCGACATATTCTTGGATGCCCGAAGGCGTGCGGCAACTGCCCAACGCCTGGTAGGCGCCGTTTTCGGGCAGGACCACCCACGTATTGGACACGTTGACGTAGTTGCCCCACAAGCCCGCGACGCCGCCGATGGCGTCCGCGTGGCTGTTGACCAACGTGGTGTTGCGATTGACGCCCACGACCACGCTCTCGAGGGTGACGGGATGGGCGGCGCTACCTTGAATATAGGCCGCGAAGAAGCCCGTGTAGATGCTCTCGCGATAGCCGATGGACTGCGCCTCCACATTGTCGGCGCGAACGACCAAGTTGCGAATGGCGGCACCCTCGCCTACGTAGCCGAACAAGCCGCTGTAATCCGCGTTTTGCACGGTGCCTTTGAGCACCAGCGTATAGGCGTAGGAGTCGGGATTGGCGAAGGAAGTGACCGAGCCGTCCAAAGTGGCTTGGAAGGGGTGCGCCGCCGTGCCGATGGGCTGCATCTTGGACAGGTCGATGGTGAGAGAAGTGACGTTGCGCCCCAAGTCGAAGCGGAACTGACCGTCCTTGACGCCGTAGGTGTTGATATTGCTGGCGAAGTTGTAGAAGTCCTGCTCGGACGTGATGACCATCTTGATGAAAGAGGCCGTGAAGCGACGTGCGGTAAGCGTGCGCAAGGGACGGTAGAAGGTGGACACGATGACGCCGCCGTCCGAAGAGGTGCGGAAATCACCGAGCCCCGAAGTGAACACGGTGGACGTGTGGAAATCCGAATACCAATTGTCGAAATAGTCCACGCCCTCGATAGCCGAAACGTCGAACTGCATGACGCCCTCGTTCTGCCAATCGGCGTCACGACGGACGACGCGCATGACACCGCGGCCGTACACGTCGATGACGTTGTAGTCGCCCGCGCTGAGATCCTCGCCCACGGGGTTGGCCACGGCGAGGTTGTAGTTGACGACCCAGACGTTGCGGAAGGTGGCCGAAGCGCCCACGTAGCCCGCCAAAGCGCCCACGACGGCGCCCTCTTTGCTGGAACGAGGCGCGGAAACCAAGTTGACGGCGACATCCGAAACGCTACCGTAGATATAGCCGGCCAACGAGCCTACGTAGTCGGTAGTGGAGCCGATGAGCACGCCCTCGTCTACCTGCAACACGAAGTTGCGCACGACGGCCTCCTCGGCGATGCAACCGAACAAGCCGCTAACCTGACTGCCCACGACGATGGAACCCGATTGGAAGGTGATGGTGTGACCGTCGCCCTCGAAGATGCCCGTGAAGGGATAGGCAAGACTGCCGATGGGTTGGACGTTGGAGGCGTAGGGTACGACGATGTCGTTGATGAGTTTGAACATAACGCCGCTGAATAAGTCGGCGGAGTTGACGAACGTATAGAGGTTGGAAAGGTCGGCGACGTTGTCGATCTCCAAATCGTAGGCGCACAAGTGATAGAGACAGTTGCGCAAGCCGACGTCCGCGGTGAACACGGTGTTGCTGTTGGAATCCTTCTCCAACTTGGAAATGTCGGTGTACCACACGAGCCCCGACGTAATGTTGGAAGAGAAGCGAACGGCCGTGCGCGTGGAATACTTGACGAGCGAGGGCGCGACCATCTCGGTACCTACGATCTTGAGGACGTTGAAGCCGCTGTCCTCGGACGTGGAAGCCAAGGTGCGATCGCTATTGAACGCCACCGCCCAAGCGTTGACGCCGTAGTCCTTGGGCTCGCCCTCGACCAATTCCTCTTTGGTGAGACCGACGGCCAAGCCTTGGCGCGACGAAGACAAGACGGTGTTGTACAGAACGACGTAACTATTGGAGACGACGCCCTCGGTGTAGCCGGCGAAACCGCCCACCGTATGGGAAGAAGCGCTGCCCAAGACGCCGTTGACGGTCAAGCGGCAGGCATCCGCCCTGCCCTTGTTGTAGCCGAACAAGCCGCCCACGTAGCCGTCCGAAGCGGACGAGGACAGCGCGACGTTCTTGTTGACTTTGACGGTGGCGGCGGACACGTAACCCGCGTGGTAGCCCACGACGCCGCCCACGTAGGTAGCGCCCGTGACCGAAGCCTCGAAATTGACCGAAGCGCCGCGCACGTCGCCCGTGCTGTAGCCCGCGACGCCGCCGAAGTAGGCGGGCGCGTCCGTGGAAAGCGCGCGTTGCCAGTAGACGGTGACCGAATCGTCGGAATCCACTTCGCCCACGACGCCGCCGTCCAGATAGCCGACGACACCGCCCAGATAGCCGCCTGCGGCACGCAGCACGGCCGAAGAAGCGACGGTGACGCGGGTACCGTACACGGTGCCCTTGGAAAGACCCGCGATCGCGCCCACCTTGCATTCGGTGGACGTAACGCCCATATCGAATTTGTCCTCGACGGGTTTGGGCGCGCCGACCACGCCCTTGACGGTGACGGTGGCGTTGGCGACAGTGCCTTCGTTGAGGCCGACCAAGCCGCCCGCCGCGTAGGCGCCGATGGCCGCCGCGGGTAAGGTGTCGGTATTGAGAACCAGCACGACGCTGGAAATGGCGTCCGAGCCTATCCAACCGCCGGGGGCGTTGTAGCCGACCAAGCCGCCCGCGTACAAGCCGTACATACGCGCGGCCATATTGGTACCGCTGACGTTGCCCGTGTTGAGGGAAACGCTGGTGTTGGCGATGCGGCCCGCGTTGTAGCCGACCAAGCCGCCCGCATAGGTGGCGTAGCCGCCGTAGGCGACCGAATCACCGTCCCTGTAGGCGTCGCCGTAGACGCCCGACTGGAACTTGAAGACCACGTTGCGAATGACGCCCAAGTTGACGTAGGCCAAGCCGCCCACGACCGACTCGCCCTCGTAGTCGTAGCGGAGACGGAAGCGAACGGTGGGCTCTACCGACATATTGAAGTTGCAGACCTCGCTGGTGGCGCCGATGGTGCCGAACATAGGCACGGTCTCCCTGCCCGTCTCGAGGCTCTTGATCTCCACCGTGACGCCGCTACCGTCGAAACTGCCGACGAAGACGTTGTCGCCCTGTCCGACCGAGGTGTAACGGGCATCCGTGGCCTGCAAGGTGAGCGCCGTGCCCGAATTGAGCCGCACGATGTAGCCGACGTAGGCTTTGAAGCCCTTGTTGACCATCTCGACGAACTTGTAATACTCCACGTCGGTGTTGATCTCGGCATCCGCGAATACCGCATAGTAGGTGACGCCGCCCAAGCCCTCTTGGGTGGACGTGGTGATGGCGGGAGAATAGTAGGAACCGGCGGCCTCGACCACGGGTTCACCGCGCTCCAAGGAGTGCGTGTAGGAATAGAAGGGAACTTTGGCGTCCTTGTCGGAGGAAGCCGCGAACAAAATGTTGCCGCCCTTGGGTTGCTGCTCGGTGTTGGCGTAAATCTCGGAAGACAGCGAGCCGTACCCGTAGCGTACCAAGCGATTGCCGACCGAATCGGAAACGCCGTTGATAAGGGGATTGTCGTACGGCGTGACGAAGCCCTCGACGGCCAACTGATAGACCGCCCACAGCGCGTCTATGTCCGAAGAGGAATTGTAGCCGACCAAAATGGCGCTGAAACTGTTGGACGCGTTGTTGCCGCGGGCAAAGGCGATATACTCGCCCTCGTCGTCCACGAATACTTCGACGACGCCCGAATACAACTCTCCCATATTGTAGCCGACCAAGCCGCCCGCATAGGCGCGGCCTGCGGTGTTTTTGGAAGAAACGGCGTTTTCGTACGCACCCTCGTCGCCCACTTCGCAAGTGACTTTGACGTTGCGCACGGCGCCCTCGTTGACGCCGACGGCACCCGCCGAAACGGTGTAGCCGTAACTACCCGCGTTGTCCGCCGTCAACTTGCCCTGCACGTCCGAAGCCTCGTCGCCGACGATGACGGTCTCGGTGTTGTAGACCAAGCCGCCCGTGAGGTTGCGCCCCACGACGCCGCCCGCGACGGACGCGCCCGTGACGTTGCAATAGATCTCGGCCTTGACGCGCTCGTTCTGCGAATTCTGCCCGACCGTGCCGCGATTGACGCCTACGACGGCGCCGAAGACTTTGCCGTTGAGGTTGCCGATGCTATTGACGCGAACGACGACCTGCTTGACGTTGCCCGAAGTGCCCAAAGCACCGAAGAAGCCGATGGCGGCCTCGGTGACCTTGAACCCGTTGAAGGTGACGCTGTAGCCCTTGCCGTCGAAGGTGCCGTTGAAGGGATTGGTCTCGGTGCCGATGGGCGTGAAGTTGGGAGAGGCCTCCACGTCGCAACCCAACGTGAACGTGACGCCCGCATAGCGTTGGCCCGCGTTGGTGGTGGTGGCCAAGACGTCCAACTCGTCCGCCTCGGTGATCATGCTGTTGACGACGCGGCTATACCATACGCCGCCCGCTTGGTCGCCCGGCTTGAACGCGTTGCCCGACAAGAGGTTGTCGGCGACCATCACGGTGTGATTGTAGTCCACGTACCAGCCCGTGAACACGTGGGCGCTGTCTTCCACGGGAACGGTGAAGTGCAAGCCGCCCTCGAAACTGCCCTCGGCCGTGCCTGCGCGGACGTAGATGAGGTTGAGGTGCAAGTCGTTGAGTTCGGACACCGACTGCTGAGAGCCGAAGTGCGAGATATAGTTGACGCCCTTGCCGTAGGTGTCGTCGCCCGCGTACTGACCGTAACTGCCGATGGCCCATACCTGCGTAAGACCGAAGCCGTTTTCGATCTCGGCGGCGAAGTAGGCGCGTTTGGCCTTATCCTGACACGAGGCGCAAGGCGCGTTGCAATCCAACCCTTTGGCGATGACTTTGACGTAGCGCTCGAACCAAGCCTGCGCGGGAATCTTCTTGACCTGCGTGTTGGTCGCCCAATCGGCAGGCATCGAATCGGCGTTCATATCGGGCCAATTACCCTTATCGGAGGCCGCGATACGGCCGCGCACGAAGGAAAGATTGGATTTGAGCACGGCGAAATCCGCGGCGCTCGAAGAACCCACGCCCACGTCGTCGGCATCCGAGATGAGGTCGTCCACCAAGGCGGTGGTGCCCGTGGCGACCTTGAAGCTCTCGATGCCCTCGATGAGTTCGGCATAGGTGCGAATGTTGTTGGCGCACGTGTTGACCAAGACGTCGCCACCCATATTGCTCTTGTCGTGCACGTTGACGATGACGTGATCTAAGGCGAGTTTGCCTTTGCAAATGCCGACCAGACCGCCCACATAGGTGTAGGACGACTTGGCGGGATTGTTGCCGTAACTCTCCAACTGACCTTTGACGTCCACGTTGAAGTTGGAGTAGGTCATGGTGCCCGTGGTGTTGCATTGGCCGATGACGCCGCCCAAAATGGGCTTCTCGGACTGCACGGTGTAGTTGCCTTGAATGGAGGCGTTGACGTTGGTGATGGTGCCGTTGTCAATGCCGACCAAACCGCCGCCGTAGGCGACAGCCGACGAAACCACGATGAGGTTGCCCGCCTGCGGTACGGTGAGATTGACGTTGGTGATGGTGCCCATATTGACGCCGGCAAGGAAGCCCGCCGCCACGTAGGTGTCGAGCGTCTCGCCGCCGTTGGTGCCGCCGTACATTTTGCCGGCGAAGACCAAGTCGAAGTCCCTGACGACGGCACCCGCGGCTATGACGCGGAAGATGCCCGCGCCCGCCGCCGTGTCACCCTCGGCCGCGCCCGTGAAGTAGGTGGCGACCTCGTCCGCTTCGAAGTTGGCGGCGCCTATCATCTGCACGCCGTTCTGGAAGGTGATGGTGTGGTTGTTGCCGTAGAACTTGCCTTTGAAGTCGTTGACGACGTTGACGCCCTTGGTGACGACCACGTCCTCGGTGACGTTGACCACGATCCAAGGCTTGTTGAGACCTTTGTTCATCTCCTCGGTCCATTGGACGAAGGTGCCCGCCGATTTGATCTCTTTGGTGAGGAAGACGGCGTAGACCGTCTTGTTGCCGCCCTGCGGACGGAAGACGTATTTGGTGTAGGGGTTGCCGTTGATATCCTCTTTGGGCTCGGTGAAGACTTCGCCGCTGTGATAGCCCGCCGATTTGGTGTAATCCTTGGGCTCGGTGAGGTTGGCGTACCACTTGTCGAACGGCGAATAGACCTGCTCGGCGGAGAATTGCAACTTGCCGCCGTCGATCTCGGCCTTGATGCGGCCGCCGCCGAATACCATCAAGACGCCCACGTCGCCGCACGTATTGTCCGCGCCGCCCGCGTCGTTGGTGGATTGACGCACGTTGATGGTGGTGGTCTCTTCGTCGCCTTCGAGCACCGTCCATACGTTGCCCTTGTTCCAAGAATTGAAGTAGTCGGCGTGGTTGCCCGAAAGATAGCCGTAATAACTCTTGCCGTCCGTGTTGCAGTACTTGGCGGACTCCACGATGGTGGCGGTGTAGAGAATGGCGTTGTTGCCGAATTTGCTGTTGTGATTGAGGGCGCCGTTGAACTTGCCCACGATGCCGCCGTGGTAGACGCTGCCGCCCTTTATCTCGGTGGCGCCGATGCCGATGAAACCGCCCTCTTTGTGATTCTCACGGCTGGTGACGGCGGCGATGGTGGCCGAAAGGTGAATGATATTGTTGTTGACCAAAACGAGGCTCTCGGCCGAGACGCCCGCGTTGGAATAGGAACCGGCAAGGCCGAACATACCGCCCGCTACGATGCCGTTGATGGCGGAATATTTGAAACCGCTCGCATTGACTCTGCCGCCCAAGGTCACTTCGCACCCCGTGAGGGTGAGTTGGCCGCCCAAGGAGAATAGGCCGCCCGCCGAAGCGACGTAGGCGTCGTCGTTGTAGGAATCCTCTTCGTCTTTGCAACTGTCGTAGGTGGTGATGGCGCCGCGAGCCGAAACAACGCTGTCGGAGATGGTGGTGTTGTTGAGGCAAACCGCGGCGACGCCGCCCGCGTACAACTTGTTGTTGCGGGTGGAACCTACGTCGTCCGAATGATTGGGAACGCTCTCGTCGTCGTCCTGCTCGAAACTCTTGACGCTGACGTCGCCGCCTACGGTGACGGTACTATCGGAGATAATGGTACCGTCCATATAGCCCGCGATGCCGCCCGCGTAGATGGTGCAACCCGACTTGTTGGCGTAGCAAAGAATGGAACCGCCGTCTGTCAACTCGCAATCGGTGATATAGGCGTCGGTCAACTTGCCCGCGAAACCGCCGTAGTAGACGACGGACGGGCCGATCTTGTACATATCCACCTCCAACTTGCCGCGGAAGAGGTACTCGAGGGACTCCAACTTGCCATTGAACTGCGCGAAGAAGCCGCCGTACTGCGCGGTGCTGTACACGGCGGACGCGGCCTCGAGGTTGGGCGCGTAGGTGATGCGGTGGCGCTTGGCAACCGTAACCTCTTCGCCCGCGACCGTCTGCGTCTCGGTGTAGCCGCCCTTGATGGTGATGCTACGCTGCGTCGTGTAGTCGGACAAGGCCTCCCACATAAGCGCCGTGACGTAAAAATCGTTGGCCAAGGTGTAGGTGGTGGAACCCGTGTCGCGCATCATGTACACGAACTCGGCGGCCGTGCGGACTACGCCGCCCGAAGGCTGGGTGCCGCCCGCGCGGAAATGGTCGAAGGTGACCACGACCGCGTCGCCTGCGTCTATAAAATAGACGGGCGCACGTGCGGTGGACGACGCCGTGGCGAATTGCTGCGTAGACTTGGCCGCAACGCGGGTGCAACCCACGAACAGCACGGCTACGGCCAGCATAACGATGGTGATAATGGTGAGTAACGTCTTCTTGTTCATAATCTTCTCCTTAGATTATCGCAATCAAGTCTATATCACGCCCGAAGGCGGTTATATTCGAAGTAATCATCCCCGCCCGCCCGAAAACGGGCGGGGAATGAAGTCCTATGCGACCACCACTTGCCGTTCGCAAGAGGCGGAAGCGTTGACCGAGAACACCGTGACCTTGATGGTGTAGGTGCCCGGCTTGAGGGCGGGATCGTTGACGTCGAATCCCGCGGGTTGGGTGATGTAGGAGCCGTTGCGGTACACGGCGTAGGACGTGGTGCCCACGAGGTAGTCGATCTCGTAGGAATCGAACAAATCCACTTCCTCGCCCGCGTAGACGAAGGTCACCGAAGCGATGCCCGTCGTAGCGTCGACCGCGATGGCGGCGCGAGCCTCGTAGATATCCACGCGGCTGTTGCCCTCGATGAGGGAGGCACTTACGCGCTCGTAGACCGAGAAGACGCGCGTGACACCCTCGCCGTCCACGTAGTACCAGACGGAAATGCGGTCCTCGGTAATCATCGGGTAGCCCGTGATGGTGCTGTCGGTGACGTAGCTGTCTTGACCGACGGAGGTCGAGACGGCGGCGCCGCCTACGGGATGAAAGACCAGGTTGACGGCCTTGGCGATGGTGAGCGTATCCATCTTGACGCCCGTGTAGTTGGCGGAAACTACGGTGACGCGGACGGTGTACTTGCCGACGGCGGAGGGCGCGTCGGTGGTGTAAGCGGCGTCGTCGGCGCCCACGGGTTTGTACTCGATGCGGACGTCGGCCAAGTGACCGCTGACGGCGGCCTCGACGGCCGCGGGTTGGGCGATACCGCCCTCCTCACGATAGATGCGGTTGGTGCGCGAAATGAGGATGAGGTCGCGAATGTCCTTCTTCTCGATGACGTAGTCGATGGACACGTCCGCACCTTCGACCGCGCCCACGTAGCGCAGGCTGACGGTGAGCGTGTACTCGCCCGCCTCGGAAGGCTCGGCGTCACCGATCATCACGCCGCCGTCCAACGTCTTGACGTAGCGCTTGCCCGTCGCCTTGTTGAGGTAGGTGACGCGATAGACCTCGACGTCCGAATCCACCAGCACGTAAGGCACGTAGCCCTTGGTGGAGCCGTACACACCCGTGGCGCATTCGGCCTCGGTGCCGTCCAGCAAGGTGAGCGTCTTGACGCCCACGAAGTCGATCTTCTCGGACAAGTCGGTCTTGTCGGTGACGACGACCGTGACCAAGAGGTCGGCCTGCGTGTCGCGGTAGACCAGCAAGTCGCCGTTCTTGTCGATGGTGAGCGCACGGAAGACGTAGCGAGCGTCTTTCTCCAAGGCGCGAATGTTGAAGTTGTTGTAGGCGACGTTCTGGTCGTACTCGGTGACCACGCCGTTCGAGCTGACGCTGCGGACCAGCACCCACGAAGGATTGATGATCTCGTCGTAGGTCATGGTGCCGTAGAGGACGCTCACTTTGACGGCGGGCAGAATGTCCGCGACTACGTCGTCGCCGACCTTGACGCTGACCGTGCCGTCCGTCGCGTTGCCGTCCTCGTCCACAAAGTTCTCGAAGGTGTAGACGTAGCTGTTGTACACGTACACGGGAATGGTGCGCGTCCACTTGACGCCGTCGCCGTCCACCGAAGCGGACAGGACGTACTTATCCGTGATATTGAGCCGCGGCAACACGTTCCACACGATGTCGAAGGTGGTGCTGACGACCGATTGCGTACCGTCCTCGGTGAGAACGTAGACGGACTGGGTGATGGTGGTGGGCAAGCCCACGGCGGAACCTCTGCGCACGCTGTAGTAGGCGGCGAAGTCGTCACCCTTGACGACGCGGAGGGCGGACAAGGTGAGACGAATGGACAACTCTTGACCGTACACGCCGCAATAGAGACGGAAGTCGGTGACGCCACGCTTGTAGGCGGCGTACACGTCGTCGGGCGTCCAGCCCTCGACGGTGACCGTCTCGCCCGAAGCGACGTAACTCATCTTGTGCCACGTCGCGTTGACGCGCAAGGTGGTGCCGTCCTGCATGGTGAGCCACAAGTCGGTGGGCAAGGTGAAGTACTCGCCTACGCCCGCGGTGACGTCGTGCAAGGTGGCCAAGGTGACGCCCGAAGCGTCCTCGGATACCACGTAGCGGACGGGTGCGGTGGCGTCAAGTACCTTGGTGGCGACCTTGAAGCGCACGCTGACCGCCTGATAGCCGCCCAACGCGTTGCCCACGTAGAGGACGCCGTAGTAGGTGCCGCCCGTAAGGGCCAAGTCTACGTTGGAGAGATCCCAACCGCCCGTGACGGCCGAACCCAGCGCGGTCTCGGCGAAGGCGTAGGTATTGCCCTCGGCCAAGATGGTGGCAACGTAAGGCGCGACGTCGAAGGAGGCCGTGGTGCCGTCCATGAAGTTGACGGTCACGCTGCCCGAAGGCAAGGTGAACGTGCGGTTGAATTGATTGACCGCAATGGTGCCGAGGTCGGCGGACACGATGACCTTTTGATAGACGCGCATGGTGTAGTAGTAGTCCTGATAGCCGCCCAAGGCCGTGCCGATGCGCGCGAGCATGGCGAAGTCGCCGCCCGAATAGGTGATGTCGGCATCGGTGACCGCCGCGCCCGTGACGGCGTCGACGAAGGTGACGCGATAGTCCACACCGTCAACCGTGACGGTGGTGGGCAAGCGATAGGTATAGGGATCGACGCGGGTGGCGAACTGCGCGCGGAAGGCGGCGTCCGTCATATCCACGGTGACGTCGGCGAAGTTGAGTACCAAGCGGGACTCGCCGTCCATGACGTACACCCATTGATAGCCGCCCCACTCGGTGCCGACCTGCAACTTGACGTAGCAGACATTGCGCTCGTTGTAGCCGATGACGGCAAGGTCGCCCTTGGCGCCGAGTGCATCCTCGAAGGCGATGGCCTTGACGGTGACGGAGGTGGTGGCGTCGCCCAAGCGGGCGTCCACCGTACTGCCGACCATCTCGGGCACGTCGTAGGGACTGATAAAGCCCGCGTTGACCTTGGCGGTGAAGAGTGACTTGACGTCTACGTCGGAGAAGATCTCCTCCATGACGCGCACGTTGATATAGAGAGGATTGCCCTCGCGATCCACGGCTTGATAGCCGCCCAACGCGTTGCCGACCTTGACGCGCACGCGAACGATGCCGTCCGTGCCGCGATAGTCGTAGGCAAAGTCGTCGTACAAGGCCACTTTGAGCTTGGAGGAAACGCGGCTGTCCCCCAAGAAGGCGTCCAATGTGAGATACTCGCCCGCGAATCGCAAGACGCGCTCGCCGTCCTCGTTGACCACGGTCAAAGGCGACGTGTAGGGGTACACCGTGACCGTCTTGTCACCGATGGCGGTGACGGCGGCGTCGTCCACCGGCATCATGACGTCAACCCATTGATAGCCGCTGCGGACGTTGCCCACGCGGACGGTCGCCTCGATATACTCGGTGGCGTAGCTGACGTTCTGCGTCTTGACGCGGAAGTTGGACGCGTCCACGGGGAACAGCACGTTGTTGCCGCCGAAGTCCACGTTGACGTAGGCGGGCATGAGACCGCTGTCCACGTAGGGATTGTACTTGAACTCGACGTCGGGCTTGCTCATAGCCACGTGTCCCGTCTCTTCGGCGACCATGCGCTTGACGATGACGTTGACGGTCATGGTCTGGTAGCCGCCCTGCGCGTTGCCGACGAGGACGCTGGCCTTGGCGGCGGAACCCGTGTAGTGGTAGTTGATATTGGCGTACGTCCACAAAACGGACAACGTGCCCGTGGTGCCGTCGCGGTACTCTACGCCCACCGTGCCCGCGGGTTGCGGCGTGGCGCCGTTCTCACCGCTGTAGGGCGTGATGGTCTGGGTGAACTGACCGTCCACGCGGTAGGTCTCGGTGACGTTGACGATGGTGCGATCCGCCACGTGGAGGAGCATATCCACGTCTTGGTAGCCGCCTATACGGTTGCCCACCTTGACGGTGAGGACGTAGTAGCCGCCCTGATAGAAGAAGGCGTTGGTGTTGAGGCACTCCTGCCGTCCGTACACGATGGACGTGGGATCGTCGATCATCTCTTGGGTCACCTTGACGGCGTTGTTGATATTGCTGACCACGGACAATTCGCCCGAATAGTTCTCGAACAAGACGTTGATGGTGGTGGGCAAGGGAGAATCCACGTAGGGATCGACCTCGAACTCGTCCTTCTCGACGGCCTTGATCTTGCGCTCCTCCATCTCGACGAACACGCTGACGTAGTAGAAGCCGATGACTTCGTCGCCCACGTAGACGTCCGTGATGTATTGAGTGACGCCCGCCGTATCGTAGTTGTAGTTGATCTGCGCCTTGGTCCAGTCGACGCTCATCACGTACTGGCGTGCGTTGCACCAACAGGTACAACCGCCCTCGCCCGTGCACATACCTTCGGCCCGGCAAGCGGGATTGTCGCAGCCGCACACGTCGGAAGTGATGTAGAAGCCGTCCTTATCCTTGGCTCTGCCGATGGTAACGGTGAGTTTCTCGGGCAAGACGATGCTGTAGGGATCGACCGTGATGATGTCGATGAGGTCGTATTTGAGGTCGGAAGCGCGGACGTTCCAATCGGCCAAAGCCGTCTCCGCACCCTCGGCCGCGACCATACGCTTGCCGTACTCCACGACTTCGAGATAGGTGTTGAGCGCACCGAAGCCGTCGATGAGCGCGTTGAGGTAGGAAACGGCGTCCTCGCGCAAGGACTCGGACGCGGGCGTCAAGGCAAGCGACGTGAGACTGTCGCGCAAAGCGGTGAGACGCTCGGTCTCGGCACTCTTGCGCGAATCGTAACTGACCTCGCGGGAAATATCGTACACCTGCACCTCGAAGGTCTGCACGCCGTACTCGGCGTTGCCGATGGAAACCCAAGCCTTATCTTCGCCCTTCTCCCACGAAACGACCTGCGACACGACGCTATCGGCGCCGTTGACGTTGTTGCCGAAGTAGAAGTAGAGGACGTTGGGATAGCTGGTGGCGTCGAAGTCGTCGTCCACGATGTAGTAGAGGCGCTCGTTGTGCGTCTCGTCCTCGTAGGACTTGTAGATGACGGGACGGTCGGCGCCGTCCTTGGCCACGGTGCGATCCAAGACGATGACCTTGAACTCCATATCCACGTAGCCCACGCGAGCGGTACCCATAGACATAATGGCGCCCGTGGTGGTGCCGTCACCTTCCTCGGAATAGAAGGTCTTGCCGTGGTAGTCGGCACCCGTGATGGCGCTGAGATCCCACGAAACGGTGAGGTTGCGGGTGGTGTCGTCCTCGGCGAAGTGCGCCACGACGACCTTGGGCAGGTCGTAGCGGACGTACTTGGTCTCTTTGACGCCCGAAACCGTCCTGGAGGACACGCAGACGAGCTGCGCCGAGCGGTCGAGAGGATTGATTTCGTAGTAGCAATCCTCGCGGAAGAAGACGTCGCCCGTATCGTCGGTGTAGGTGAAGTCGCGGACTTTCATCTGTCCGCCCTCCAAAACGGCGATGACGTCGTTGCCGATGAAGACGCGGTCGATGGTCTTCTCGAGGACGTTGACCGAAACGTTGTAGATCTGGTAGCCACCCAAGGCGTTGCCGATGCGGGCGTCGATGGAAGCGCCCGAATTGTCGACCTGACGTCCCAAGACGTAGAGGTCGTATTGCTTGTTGGTCCACTCTACGCTCATAACGCCCGTGGTGCCGTCCTTGAACTTGACCTTGACGGTGGCCGTGAGGTTGGTGGCGCTGTAGGGATCGATGGTGACCGACGAAGGATCGAGACTATCGACCTCGCGGTTCAACACGCGAACGCCTACGGGGTACTCTTGATAACCGACCATATCGTTGCCGACGTAGGCGGTGACCACGTACTGCTTGTACCAATGCTCGACGACGTCGCCCGCCATCGTGCGGCTCTTGTAGCCCACGTAGTCGTTGATGACGTTGTTGATGTCCCAGCTGACCCTGACCGTGCCCGAAGTCTCGTTGGTGTAGACCACCTCTACCTCGGTGGGATAGGAAGCGACCAAGCGAGGATCAGTGTCGAGGAAGCGGCTGTCGATGCCGTACGGGTCGAAGGACAGGACCTCGTCCGCATTGAGACGGAAGCTGTCGATCTCGCGGTTAAGAACGGTGACGGGTACGCGGTACTCCTGATAGCCGCCCAACGCGTTGCCAATATGGGCGTAGACGTTGCACGAGCCTCCCTTGTAGTTCCAGATACTACGGAGTTCGGTGAGATCCCAAGTGACGTTGCGGAAGGTGTAGGTGGTGAGATCCTCGAAGCGAACGCCCAACTCGGTGGGATAGTTGGCCTCGTCCAACGCGTCTACCGAGCCGTAGGGATCGAAGGTGTAGGAAGACACGTCGAAGACGCTCATGATCACCTTGCGCTCCACCGTGACGGGGAAGCTGACGTATTGGTAGCCCGCGACCGCGTTGCCTATCTTGGCGACCGCGTTGTACACCGCGTTGGTGCCCTCGGCCTCGTTGCCCTTGTAGGAGGCGTTGATGGCCGACAAATCCCATTGAATGGGATAATAGTTGGCGGCGGCGTGGGCGAAGATGACCTTGCTACGCACCGAAGCGTCGCTACGAAGCAACGCGGCCAAATTCATGCCGTTGGCGGGATAGAGGGCTTCGTTCAACGCGTAATCCGTGTAGAGATAGGGGTTGAAGACGTAGTCCTGTCTAACGCCCGACAGGTTGATGGAGTCGATGGTGCGGTCGATGACGTTGATGGGTACCGCGATGGTCTGGTAGCCGCCCGCCGTCGAACCAATGGTGAGTTGCGCCTGATACAAGCCGCCCGAATAGAGGACGGACACGTTGCCCTTGTTCCAGACGACGCCGCCGTCCAAGGCGAAGTTGCCCAACGTGACGGACGCCTCGAAGGTGTGCGTGGTGCCGTTCTTGTAGGTGATGGTGACGGTGCGCGGGTAGCAACGCTCGTCCAACGGGTTGGTGGGATCCACGATGCGATGGTGATCGACGTCGTAGACGACCAAGGCGGGAACGAACTCGGCCAACAGGTCGTAGTTGCAGGAAGGCGACGTGAGGTCGAACTCCTCGTGACCTAAGACGCTGTGCAAGCGAGTGGCCGTCTCGGAATACTCGATATAGTCCACGATATCGTCGCCGTCGTAGCGCGCGTACAACAGATACAAGGGATCGATATTGCCCGCCAAGCCCTCGATATAGGGCACGGTCTCGATGGTGGCGTCCATAATGGTGACGGGCACCTCGACCGCCTGACGGCCTGCCGCTTGAATGCGCTTGACCTCGTCATCGTCGTCCGACGTGACGCGGAAGGTGGCCGCGGTGGTGCCGCCCGAATAGTGGTTGACCACGTTGGCGAGCGCCCACTCGACGCGCGTCTCCACATAGTCGGTGGTGTCGCTGTACTTGATCCACAACGTGCGCGGATAGAGGTCTACGTTCTTGCTGTCCACGTTGGACGCGCCGTCCGTGACGTGGTAGGGATCGAAGGTGAGGTCGAGATCGACGTACTCACCCGACGCCGTGCGCAGCTTGAAGTCCTCGACGGTGTGCGAGGTGATCTCTATCTTGATGCCCTCGTAGAGGTAGTAGCCCACGTCGAGGTTGCCGATGGTGGCGCTGACGTAGTACTTGGCACCCGTGTAGGTGGGTACGATCTGGGCCTCGGTGACGTTCCAACGAATGTTGTACAAGGCGGGTTGACTGTTGCCGAAGACCGCCCAGACCTTGTTGGGCAACTCGATGGCGTCGTAGGGCCCGAAGACCAAGTTGGCGGTGGACTCCTCGTAGGTGTCGCCCGAAATGAAGCGCACGCCGTTGAGCTTGTTGGCGTTGACGGTGACGGGTACGTCGACTTGGTAGTTGGCCGTCTTGCCGTCACCGAAGGTGAGGTGTAAGGTGTAGTTGCCGCCCTGGAAGGAATCGCTGATCTCGGTGGCGTCCCACTTGACCACGGCGTTGCCCGTGCCCTTGGTGCCGTCGAAACTCTTGACGTAGGTGCCCTCTCCGTTGCCGTCGGTGAAGGTGACTTCGATGCGCGAAGGCAGATTCTTGACGAAGTCCTTGACCTCGTACGCCTCTAAGCGCAAGGGGAAGGAGAGGTTGGCACCCGAAATGACGGGCGTGCGTACGACGGAGCCGTCCGCATTCTCGCGCTCGGTGTACTTGACCAACCTGGCGGCGGTGGCGGGCACTTCGACGCGCACGCGGTGGACGTCGTTGAGGACGTAGCCCTCTACGTAGTAGACGCCCTTGGTATCGTCGGTACCGTCGTAATACTCGTAGGGAACGATCTGGAAGATGGCGTCCGACCACGAGACCTGAATGTTGCCGCCCGGCGTATTGGCGGTGGCGGTGCTGCCCGCTTTCTCGGGTACGTTGTTCCAGCGGTCGATGGTGGCCATCGAAGGCAGATTCTCCATATAGTCGACCACGCCGTCTTTGTTGTGGTCCAGATCGAACACGTCGATGATGGTGCGGCGATTGTCGTTCTCGTCACCCTTCAGGTTGAAGTGGCTCTCGCCCGTGACGGACGAAGACATCTCGATGCCTTGGTTGGTGATGACCAAGGTCCAGTACTCACCGATGGTGGACGTGTAGATGCGCAGGATAATCTTGCGGAGCATACTGTACTCGTCGTTGCGGTTCTTCTCGTCGCAGAGGACGATGATGGCCTCGCAGGTGGTGTCGGGCGTGATGTTGGGCCACGGCATGAACTGCGACAGCAACCCGATAAGGAAGTTGCCGATGGCGTCGCGCAAGCCGGACAGCACGCGGTCGATGGCGCTGTTGATGAGGCCGTTGAAGAAGGAGTTGTCAACGATATTGAAGTCGAAGTTGCGCACGATCTCGGTGTAGATGGCGTCGTACAACTCGTAGAGCATAGTGCTGTTGGAAATGTTGTTGACCTTGGCGTTGGTGCCCAACTTCTCATTGAGCAAGTTGACGAGGAGCGTGGGAATCATAGCGCCCAAACCGCCGATCAACTTGGGATTGAGTTGAAGCGTGATATTGGAATAGGCCGCGCCGCTGTCCAAAGAAGCGACCACGTTGCCGTCCTGTACCACCCAATCGCCGCCGCCCAACGAGGCGGAAATGCCTACGATGGGATGCGCCAAGCCCTCGGCGAGGTCGTCGGTGGTGAACTCGGTCTTGGTGCCGTCGTCAATGGAGATATCTTCCTTGGGATCGAGCCCGCCCGAAATGCCTTTCTTGAACCAAGTGTCGAAATCCAAAGGAATGGTGATGGGCGAAGGTATCTTGCTGATATTGATCTTGTACAACGTGACCGTGTTGCCGTTCTCGTCGTAGGCGGTGCCGTCCTCTTTGAACCAATCGTTGATGAACCCGATGGGCCACGGCAACTTATTGTTGATATTGACCACGTTCTTGATGGCGCGGCCGATGCCCGAATTGCCCGCGAAGCGAATGGCGAAATCCAAAACGAATTGGTCTTGGGCAATGTAGAGGCCGTTGAGCATATAACGGGCGAAGTTGGGCAGTTTGTTGAGGATGCCGGAGACGTCCAACGAGATGCCGTGTACGAATTGACTCATCTTGCCCACGTTGTCCTTGCCGTTGGTCTGCTCGGCGCCGATACGCGACAATTTGATGGTGTTGGCGCGTTTCTCGCCCGAATGCAGGACGGCGCCGTCCGCACCCACGTAAGAGGAGTTGAGATAGAGGCTCAAATCCAAATCCTTGGGATACAAAGCGTCGATGAAGGCGTAGATAAGCGCCGAGGTAACGTTGCCGCTCCAATTGTTGTCGGGACCGACCAAACCGCCCAGGTTGACGGCGGAGAAGCCCGCCATCTCGGTGAGCGAGGCGTCGTAGACGTAGTTGCGCAACAAGCCGGCCTGCGAACCCGTGGTGTTGTAGCCTATCTTGAGCTTGGTGACGGCCAAGGTAAGCGTGCTCTTCTCGGGTACGCCGCCCGTGACCACGCGCTCGCCCGCGGCATTGGTGTGATAGCTGAGCAGCGTGAGGTCGATGCGGTCGAAGCCGTTGGCCAACTTGATCTCGACGGTGGCCTCGGTCTCGGCGGGCAACTCGAAGTCGATACCCATGATATAGAGAAGCTTCTGGATCATGGCGGTATTGATGTCCACGCGGACGTCAAGACCACGGACGTTCTTGTCCGCGTTGCGGACGTAGGTGCCCAAGGTGAGGCGGAGGTTGGCGCCGTCTACGAAGTGGGCGCAATGATGCTCGCCGGGGAGCAAGTTGCCGTCCTCGTCGTAGCAATCGCCGTTCTCCACGCAAAGCGGGTTGTCGCAACCGCAGTAGGTGTTGATGGAGAAGGGCTTGGAATCCTCTTTCTCACCGAAGAGTTTGTCCTCGACGTATTGGTCGATGAGGTCGTTGATGATGACGCTGAGGTCAGACGTGCCCAAGAGGGACGCGAATATCTCCGCGCCGACTTTCAACGCACCGTCGGTGACGTCCAGATTGGCCATGGTCATCATGATATTGGTGAGGTTGAGGCCCTTGACCTGCGTCTTCATCAAGCCGAAGTTGGACAGATCCAGATAGAAGCTGTTGGTCTTGCCCCAATAGTACAAGCCGAGGAAGAGCAAGGGATTGTCGTGCGACAGTTCGGAGTTGTCGCGGTAGTAATCCAGCACGAAGCGGATCTCGGTGTTGTCCCAATTGGAGAAGTCCACGTTGGCGTCCAACGAGAACTCGTACGTCCACACGTCGTTGGCGCGCAACGCCACGTTGACGTTGTCACGGTCGAACTCCATCATGCCCGCGACGACCTTCTCCAACGCCTCGACGACGGGGTTGACCGCGCCCGCGGAGGGAGAGGTGATGTCCAAGCTGAGGCTACCGCCTAAGCTCAACGTGAAGGCGTTGAGTTGGAGGAAGTTGGGGTACTTGGACAAGTCGCCGAAGTCGGAGAGGTTGACGAAGGTGCGGCCGCGATATTGATTGGACGCGTTGGGGTTGGGCATTTCGAGATAGGTAGGAAGTTTCTTCTCCACTTCGTGTTCGCTCTCGATGACCTTGTAGGTGGCGCTGTACGTCGTCTTGGGCAAGGGGTTGCGGCTGTCGCCCAAGTGGAGAGACAGATTGCCGACCTCGATTTGAATGCCGAACCAATCGTAATTGGTGGTGCCCAACTGCACGCCGAAGGGTTGATCGTCGTGCTTGTCGAAGTACAAGCCCAAGTACAAAGACAGGCTATCCAAGAGTTTGCCGTCTTTGAGCACCGTGTAGTTGGTGTCGGGATCGTTCTCGCCCATGGAGAAGTAGACTTCCATACGGTCGAGGCCGAGCAACTCCTCTACCTTGTCGAGAATGTCGGACGCGACGCCCAAATCGGCCAACTCAAGCGCGTCGACATAGTCGAGCAAGAGATAGACCAAGGTGAAGTTGAGGGCAAGTCCCAGACGGCTGTCGCCCAAGGAAATGGCCAAAGACGCGTTGGTGTACGCGTCGGCTACGCCGGTGAGCTTGGTGATATAGGACTTGACCGAATCGATGTTGAGGCCGAGATCGGTGAGAATGCTCATCAGGCGGCCGTAGGTGGACTCGCTGTCGCCGGCGCCGGCGGTATCGTTCCAATCAATGCCGACCATGGTGGACAGCAAGGTGGACAAATCCACACTGTCGACCATAATGCCGTTGATATCCAAAGCGGGAACGGTGACGTACAGGCTTTCGTTCTTGTTGGTGTAGTAAATACCCACCAAGAGGAAGTCGTTGGCGTTGCCGAATCTGTCCTTGAACTCCTTGACGATCTCCAAACGAACCTCGGTGGCCTTGCTGTCCGAGAGATTGAGCGCCATGCCGACGTCGATGCGCACGCACGCGTCGATCCAATTGGGATCGCGCTCGGCGGAATCCAAGATGACGTCCAGATTGTCGCCCTTGCTGCTGTCGAGGTAGAGAATGTCGACGAGCATATCGGTAAGGTCGAGGACCTTGCCACCCGCGACGCCCGTGTCCACGCCGCCGTTGACGCGGAGATACAAGGACGCTTCGAAGGTGAGTTGGGCGTCGGTAACGTCGCGCCAATTGCGATAGGACTCGGCCTCGTCCGGACGGATATCCTGCGACAAGACCACGGTGGCGGGCAGATTGGTGACTGCGGCACCCGCGTGCTTGACGTAGATGGTGGAGGACGCCGTGACTTCGGTGAGATGGTCGGCCAAAGGCTTGGTGGCCGCGTCGTCAAGGAAGAGGTCGTAGTGACGGTAGACCTTCTCGGCATAGACCTGCCACTTGGCCTGCAACTCCTCGGCGGTATCGTTGAGGTAGTCGCGCGAAAGCATGGCGTCGTAGGCGAAGGCCTTGATGTCGTACAGTTTGAGCTCGGTGAGGAAGGTGCCCGTGTGACCGTTGTCGTCGGTGGACACGTTCTCGATATGCAATACGACCGAGCTGTCCGAAATGTCGCGCAGCATATTGATCTCCACGTAGGCGTTGAGCCCCTCGGAGAAGGTGGTCTTGACCGCCATCAGCGCGAAGAGGTTGTTGAGGAAGTTGGGATTGAGAAGCAGGAAAATCTTGTCGTTGCCGATAGAGACGCCGTCGAACAAATTCTCAACCATACGTACGTAGTACAGTATCTTCTCGACCGTGGTCTGCTCCTCTTCTTCTTCCTCTTGCTGGAAGCACTTGCAATCGCAACCCTCGGGGCAGAGATAGGTGCCCGTGGCCTCGTCGAAGCAACTGCCGTGCTCCATACAGGCGGGATGCGTGCAACCGCAGGACAACGCGCAGTGCGAGCAATGACAGGTGGGATCGTCCGCGCAAATGACGTTGCCGTCCGCGTCTATACAGCCGTTGTTGGCGTAGCAACGCTCGTCGTTGCAACCGCACTCGAGCACGGCGCACGAACAGCCGCAGGTAACGCCGTCGCAACGACGGATGCCGCGGATATTGTAGCAACTGCCGTTGCGGACGCACGCGGCGTCGCGGCAACCGCAGGGCAACATACAATGCGAGCAGGTGCAACCCGCCGAGCAGAGTTTGTTGTCGTTGTGCGTGCAACCGCCGTTGGCCAAGCATTGCGGGCAGGTACAGCCGCAATCCAACCCCGTCTCGTTGTAAGATACGTTGCCGTTGCTGCTGGCGTACTCCAAGTCGCGGATGAAGCCCGTGACAAAGTCTTTGAGTATCGTGACAAAGTCGAAGTGGATATAGAACGGCGCGACGCCAAGGAGGGACAAGTCGAGATAGAGACGCGCGTCCTCGGTGGAGCCTGCGCCGTCGAAGTAGATGACGATGGGTTTGGTGATGGCTTGGACGGTGCCGCCGACGCGTTGACCGAAGCCCGTGACATAGATCTTGAACAAGAACTCGGACAAATCATAGTTGGCCGTGTTGAGTTTCATGGAGAAGTCAACGGTGATGGTGGTATCCGTCTTGGTGGTCATCAAGATAAGCATCTTGATGTGGTCGGCAAGCTCGTGGAGATTGCTCCACTCGGCCGAAATCTCCTCTTCGGTGGTGGGTGCGGCGAACTTACCGAGCAGGTCGGTGTTCATCGTATCGTAGTTGAGGACCAAATCCAACGCCGCGTGGAAGGTGATTTCGTTGGTGCTCCACTCGGTGTACTCGGACAAATCCATACCCAAAACCGCGTCGGTGAAGCCCAAGTGCGTGTAACTGTACTCCTCGGCCATGTGGTAGGGGCCGCCCGTGCCGTAGACTTGGCGACCGTTGATGACGGTGTACTCGCCGCCGTCGTCCTCGGTGCGGTACTTCTTGGGCAGGCTCAAGCCCAGCTCGATGGTGTGGAGCCTGAGGTCGAAGCCCACGAATTGCTTGTTGACGCCCGCTTCGGTAAGCTCGGCGCCGTAGAGGACTTCGCCCTCGGCGACGGACAAGGTGACCGACGTGAGAGAGGCGAAGGACGTGAGCGCGGCGTGCTCGACGTACATCAACTCGCCTTGGTAGCCCAAGCGCTCGGTGACGAGGTCGCTACCCACCTGCATGGTAATGGTGGGATAGTACGCCATAAGATCCAACGCGCCCGAGACGCCCAACCCGTCGAAGGTGACGGTCGCCGCCCCTGCCTTGATGGACTGGAATACGTAGCGGTTGAAATAGAGACGGTTGCCCTCGACGCGATAGGCAAAAGTGCCGTCGCCCTCGGTGAGGGTGAGCGTGCGCGTCGTGACCGCGTAGGACACGGGCATCTTGCCGTCGGCGTAGATGAGGCTACGCATCGTGTCGGTGGGTACCGCGTAGTTGGCTGCGCCCGCGGCCAACGTGACGTTGGCGGTGTAGGCGGTGCCGTCTGCGTAATTGGCGGCGATGGTCCAAACGCCCGCGGGCAGATTGGCCACGGCGTTGTCGGTGAGGGAGACCGCCGTATCCGTAACTTTGACGGTGGCGAAGTTGACGGCGTTCTTGTACAGAGCGTTGCCGTCCTTGTTTACGTCGTCGGCGGGCGTGTACTCGGACGTCTTGCCGAACGAGAGGGACAACGCGCCGTCCAAGAGGTCGATATCCACGTCCAGATAGTCGATATCCACGGACAACTCGAAATCGGTGAGCATACCGACGGCCTTGCCGATGAAGTCGGAGGCAAGCTGAATGCCCAACTTACCTTGGCCGAAGGTGACGGCCTGCATCATGCCCAAAACACCCGCTACCGAGAAGCCCGTACCCGCCTCGGCGGTGGCGTTGGCGATAGAGGTGGGCGTGTTGGCGGCGTAGGCCGCGACGCGGTCGGGTGCCAAGCCCCAATACTCCAAGGAGCGCTCGACGGGAATGAACATAGTGGGCACGGCGAAGTTGGGGAAGATGAAGGGGTTGACGTTGAAGTAGACCCTGTCTCCGTCGTAGTAGATGGTGAGCACCTCGGCCCAATCGCCCGCGGCGCCGATGACTTGGTCGCCGATGGTGGTGTTGTACACGAAACGCTTGATCTTGAGATAGACCTGCACGTCGGACAAGGCGAAGTTGGCAAAGTCCAAGGTCTTGAGGTTGACGCGGACTTCGGCTTGGTACTTGCCGTTCATCTCGTAGGCGGAAAGGCCCAAGTTGACGAACAGACTGCCGAGATAGGCAGAGAGGTTGTCGCCCAAGCCCAAGACCGAGCCGCCCACATTGTAGACGCTGTCCAAATTGGCGATATCGTTGTCGCTGACGTTGAGGTCAAGGTCCAGAGTAAGCGCCAAATAGAGACTGTTGAGGTCGGACAAGACGTCAAGGTAGGCGCCGTCGTCTATGCGGGTGACGCCCGTGGTGTCGTCCAAGACCTTGGAAGGCTTGGTGGTGACGACGCCCGTCGTCTCGTCCACGACTACGGTGTCGGAGACCTTGTCGAGCATATTGAACGCCGACCAATCCTCGCCCTCTTTGAGCAAGGAAATGCTGTAATTGTTGAGTTTGATGCCCAAATCCAAATTGCTGAGGTCGAGGTCGAGACCGGCGGACAGGAACACGCCCTTGTAGAAGTAGCCCTCGGTGAGGACGGTAGTACCCTCGTACAAGGTGAAGGCATACTTGTCGGTGTCGATATCGGCCACGGCACCCTTGACCAAGAAGGTGAGGACGTTGCCGTCGATGCGGACGTATTCGTTGAGGTCGGAGGAAGAGACGGTGATCTCGTTGCCCGTGCGTGCGGCGCGCAAGACCAATTTGTCCGCCGCGGCAAGAGAAGCGCCGGCGGTGAAGGACAAGTTGCCGTTGACCTGTTTCAATCCGTAGGTGAAGGCCTCGTTGACCGCGTTCTCGTAGGTGGGACGATTGATCTCGACCAGCGAAGTCTGCAACTCGACGTGCGCCTCGGCGCCGCCTACGTTGTAGAAGCCGAAGTTGAGACCGAGCAACTCGTCCAAGACCATGAGGAAGTCGCCGCCCATGGTGACGCCCGCGTAGTCCTTGGTGAGACGGATGCTGTTGATGATGGACGTGACGCTGCCCACGATATTCTCGGCACCCGAGAAGTTGAGGTAGAACTTGCCGCCGACCTTGGTGACGATGGCAAGACTGCCGCCCGAAGTGGTGAGAGTGACCGTGTAGTACACGCCGCCCGCATCCTCGTTGAGCGCGCGCACGCGTTCATTATTAAGAAGCATGATGGACGTGACGCCGTCGGCGGTGGTAATGTCGAAGTACTCGCCCCACGCCTCGGCGTCGTTGAGGACGATGCGCGTGGGCACGCTACCCGCTTCGCCCCATACGTTCATATTCTCGATGACGATGGATTGAATGGCTCTGCCCTTGAGGTCCACCTTGAACGGCATATTGGGCTTGGCCTCGGAAGGCTCGAGATAGAAGTTCATTCTGCCCGAAGTGACGCTCTGCGGCTTGGGATTGGACGCGCTCGTAGACAGCTCGGCCGCCTGTTGATTGTCGGCGGCGGAAGCGATACGACCGTCGCCCACCAAGGACAAGACGTCCACCTTGACCGAAGGCGTGGCCGCGAAGATACCGAAGTCAACGTAGAGCCAACCGTCCTCTAAGTAGGCGGACACGATCAACTCGTCGTAGGTGGTGCCGGCGACCGTGGTCTTCTTGACGATTTCGACGAGCAACTTGCTACGCTTGATGACGTTGGAAATATTGACGTTGGCAATGCCGTTCTCGAAGATGGAGGCAAGGCTGACGTTGGCCATAAGGTTGAGCTCGAAGACGTCGTTGGTCTCGGCGGTGAGCAACTTGAAGTCCACGTTTTCGCCGACTATCGTGCTGATGATGCCCGACAGATCCCAAGAACCGTCCTGAATGGCCTTGATGTCCAACTCACCCGCGAGAGAAATGGCGATATTATCCTCGAACGTGAGCCGCTTGAAGTAGGGCAAAGCCGCGGCGACTTCGTCGTCCAAGGTGATGATTTCCTTGGACAGTTTGACGCCGACGTTGCCGATATTGATGCGAATGAAGGGACCTTGTTGGGTAACGGCGGAACCGTCGTCCAAGCCTGCCTGCAAGCTGACGCCCAAGCCGTCGAAGGCACTCATACGAATGCCGACCGAAAGGACGCTGACGCCCTTCATCGCGTCGAGATCCAAGGTGAAGCCGAGGCTGTTGATGACGGCGGCGACCAACGAGGCGTTGACGTAGACCTCGAAGCCTTTTTCGTGCGACAAGCGCACGGTGTCGATAGCGCCCAGAATCGCCTTGATGGTATAGCCCGAATCCGAGAACAACTTCTTGGAATCCTCGGCGGCGGCGCAAGACTTATCCGTGCAATAGGGGCACGAATCGTAGCAACTGCCGCGCTTGACGCAGGTGGGATCGTAGCAACCGCAACGCAAAGCGTTGGCCTTGTTGCCCTCGGGACGGTGGCAGGCGGCGCTGTCCGTGCAATAGGGACAGCCGTACACGCAACTGCCGCGCGCTATGCAGGCCTTTTGCTCGCAACCGCAGGGAAGTACGGTAACGACGGGCGCATCACCGCCGGGGGCGGGCGCTACCTCGTCGTGACAATGGCAAGCGCATTCGGCGCCGCAAAGCAAACGACCGTCGCGGTCGCGGCAAGTGACCAAGTTGCCCTCGCCGTCCACGTAGGTACCGGCGGCTACGCATTGGTCGCAAGAGCAACCGCACACCAAGCGAGCGCAAGAGCAACCGCAATCCTCGCCGTCGCAAATGCGCGTGCCGTCGGCGGCGTAGCAACTGCCGTTGGCATTGCACAATACGTTGCCGCAACCGCAAGGCAAAGTCTCCTTGCTGAAGAGACTGTTGAGGTCAAGGCCGACGTACTTGATTTGATGGATATTCATAACGGGCAAATCCACGTAGACGGTGGGGCCTTCGGCGGCCAAGCCGTCGTAGTAGATATAGCCCAAACGGCGCTGTACCGTGCCGTTGGTGGCACCGCCTTCGGTGACGGTGAGGAAGACCTGCGACGTGTTGATATTGTCGAGGTCTACGCTGCCCTTGACGTCCAAAGTGAACACCATATCGGGCTTGAAGGAGACCGTGTCCATGCCGAAGACCGCATCCAGGGAGGGAAGAATGGCCCGCAAGATCTCGGTGAGGTCGAGGTGATAGGGATAGCTCTCCTGCTGTACGCCCTCGACGACGAAGGTGCCTGCGGACTCCACGATCTCCACGCTGACGCTGAAGGTGATGCGCTTGAAGCCGGACAGCGATTGATAGTCGGAGGTGTCGGCGTAGACGGGATCTACCTCGGGTGTGGCGGGATCGTCCACAATCTCTTTGCGGGTGGCGGTGTCTACGGCCAAGAAGTCGATGGCGTGCTTGCCCGTCTTGAGATTGAGGTTGTTGAGGGTGAGGTCGATGGTGTTACGATTGGTGGGATCGTTCCAATCGTCGCCCTTGTTGTAGTAGAAGATGGCTACCTTGAGCCCAAGGTTCTGCACGAATGCGGCAGGTACGAGCTCGTGGTTTTCGTTCAACTTGAAGAAGTCGAACTGAATGTCGATGCCGCCGCCCGGCGTGTTCTCCTCGAGAATGTCCTCGCCGACGATAAGTTCGAAGAGGTTGCGAATGAGCAACTTGTTGGTGACGACGTGAATGCCGCGACGCGAGAAGGTGAACTCGTCCACGATATCCGTGATAAGCGCGGCGTAGTGGGTACGGCAACTGCCGTCGCATTGCTCGCAATCCTGGGTGCAGATATGCTCGTGCACGTGCGCGGGATCGGTGCAACCGCAAACGAGGTGTCCGATCGTACAACGGCAGGACTTCGCACCGCAGAGGAACTCCGCGTGGTCGGCGCCGCCCTCGCCCTCGCAATAGCAGACGTAGTCGATCACGTTGCCGTAGGCGTCCTTGACGACCTCTTTGACGCAAGTGCCGTGATCTACGCACTCGGGGTTGGTGCAACCGCAAGCCAAGGCCTTGTGGCAGGCGCAACACTCGGTATCCCTGCCGCGGCAATACATACCGTCGGGACCGCAAGCGGTGATATAGTCACCCGTGGCAACGGCGTATTCCAAGCAATAGGGATCGGTGCAACCGCAAGCCAAACACACGCAATCGCACCCGGCGTCCTCGCACAACTTGACCCAAGTGGTGCCGATCCGCCTCCAGCAACTGCCGTTGGCGACGCAAGCGGGATGGGTGCATCCGCAAGCCAGCTCGACGGGCTCGGCGGGCGTCTCTTCGGTGGGCGTTTCCTCTTCCTGCGGCTTGTTGAGCCCCGCGATGATGCCGCCCAGACTGCCCAACTTGAGGTTGAGCGCCGTCTTGATATTGTACAAGCCGATCATGGGCGCGTCGATATAGATGGCGTTGTCCGCGCCGACGTAGTACGCGCGCAAGAACAGGACGCGCATCGCTTCGTCGTCGGCCATGCCCTCGATGTACTTGCCGTATTCGGTCATATACACCTTGACCATCAAATCGCTCTCGCCCAACTCTTTGAGGTTGATATTGGCGGCCAATTCGATTTCCAAACTGACCTTCATACCGTTCTCGATCTCCAACTTGATGGTGTCGTTGACGAGGTATTTGAGGGCTTCGGACAGGTTGAGTTCGCCGTCCTTGAAGTCCACGTTGAGGCTGAGGCTACCGCCGAAATAGAGGTATTCGAGTATGAGTTCCTCACCTTTGGGCATACCGAAGTCGAGAAGCGTGGTGTACTCGGTGACCGTCTGCGTGCGCTCGGGACGAATGTCGCTGTCGCCCAACTTGACCGAGTCGATGGATAAGTCGATATGCACGTAGCCCGTATGTTGGGCAACCACCAAGCCGCCGTCCAACTCCTCGGCGAACAATTCCATATTGACGCGCACGAAGCGGTTGGAAAGGCTGACGCCCACGAAGCTGGGATACTCGGGCTCGTCGCGCAAGGTGAAGGGAAGCTCGATGTCGAACTTGGCGAGGAACGCGTCCAAAACCTTGGGCAGTAAGTCTTTGTTGAGTACGATATAGAGGCCTTGTTGTTGGAAGGTGCCCGTGGTGTAGGAACCGTCCGCCCACAAGACGTAGTCGATGATGGAGCCGGCGAGCTTGGTGTACTTGGTCCAAGCGGCACTCTCCGCGTCGGCGGCCATGGCGGCCTCGGCGTCGGTGCCGAAGACGGAATCCACCAAGGTCTGGAGATTGACGCCCGTGATGAGCAACTTGTCAATCTCGAGCCAAGGCAGGTCGACGTACAATTCGCCGCGCAGAACGTCCGCGTAGATGCCCGCGAAGAGGTGGCGCGTGGCCTCGCCCTGCTCGCGGTAGTAGACGTCCAGCACGAATTCGCTGCTGTAAATGTTGACCAAGCCTATCTTGGCGCGGAAGTCTATGTCGAACACGCCGCGCATATCCGCGAAGGACACGGGTACGTTGACGTCGTGAACGATGCTGTTGAGAAGACCGCCCCAATTGTACTTGCCGTCGTCAAGGTCGAAGTCGATGACGCCCGAAGCGTTGACATAGACGTGGTCGTACTCCGCAGTGCTGTTGAAGCGAGCGCCGTCGAAGGGAATGGTCTGCTTGGTGCCGCGCACGTCGTAGTCGTGCAAGGCCAAACGGAGATAGGGATAGGGCGCGGTTTCGTCCGCCAAAGCGGCGCCCTTCTTCTCCAACGAAACGCCCAATTCCACGCGGCGACCGATGAGGTCGACGGACGCGTATACCTCGTGCAAGGCGGCCACCAAGGCCTCCTCGTTAAGCATATCGAGTCCCAACGTGGACAACGCGTTCTTGTTGAGGAAAACGGACAAGACGCCCGTGTTGGAGACGCTGACCGTGTCTATCCAACGCGTGACCATCGTGAGGATATCCGTGCCGCCCTCGGCGTCGTCGGCCATGGCGGTGGCGGGCGCACGGGAGGCTAAGCCGATAAGCTCGTAGATCTTGGTCTGCAAGTCGGCGAAGTCGGCCAAGGCCTCGGCGCTGACGCCCAAACGACCGAGTATCTCGTACAGATCCATATCGAGCGCGATATTGAGACCGCTGTCCAATATGGGTGCGGCGACGTATAAAGTGCCCGCGCCGTTGTAGAAGAGGGTGATAAGCTCGCCCTTCTCGTCGGCGAAGTAGAGATAGATCTCGGACTTGAGAATATCCGACAAGCACAGGTTGACGGACAAAGTGACGCTGAAGTCTTTGGCAACGTCGCTTTGAATGACGACGGGGATCTCCTCGCCGCCGAAGACGGTTTCGTCCAAAATGCGCGTGATGACGTAGTCGGCGGGATTGACGCCGTCGCCCAAAGAGGATTGATTGAGCAGATAGGACAAATCCAACGTGACCGAAGCGTACAGGTACTCCAAGTTGTCCAAATAGGCGTAGTCGGCGGTATCGGTGACCGTCTTGGACAAGGTGCCGCCCAACTTGAGCACGGGCTTGTCGATGGCTACGTTGAGGTAGCTGTTGCTACCGTACACGTCCTTGGCCTCGAGGGAGACGTCCAGCAACTTGTCGCCGCCGCTCAATACGGCGGAAAGGCTGATGGTGGTATCCAACTCGTAGCCGAACTTGTGCATGACGTACTTGATGAACTCTTTGGTGGCGCGCACCATGATCTCGTTGCCGCCGAAGATGAGCTCCAACGACTCGTTGCGGTCGAGCGGCTCGGCGGCGGCCGCGGTGGCCGACTCGTCTTTGCCGAAGATCATATCCACGATATCGTTGATGCTGAGCGCCATGGCGATCTTGGGCAAGCCGATGCCCGTGAGATCGAGGTAGAGGTAGTTGCTGGTATAGTACAACTCGGCAACCATGCTGTCCACGCCGTCCAAGGAGCGTTCGATGGACATATAGACGGTAAGCTCGCTGACCAAGGCGCTGATAAACTCGTTGGCGGTGAGGTTGCCCGTGGTGAGACGGCTCAACTTGCCCGCGTCCATACCGAGGTTGGCCTCCAGGTTGAACTTGAGTGAACGATCCATCTCGTCCATGTGCAACTTGGCCGTGCTCTCGCCCAAACGGTTGAACAGGTCGTTGAAGATATTTTCCTCTTCCAACGAGGTGGCCAAACGGTTGAGCTCGATGGTGCTACCCTCCGATTGCAGGGAAATGGAGCCGGACAAGCCGAAGTGGAGCATCTTGGACTCGGAAATGGTGCGGTATTGACCGATGGGTACCTCGTGATTGAGTTTGCCGTCGAAATCGAGGGTGGGTTTGTAGAGAATGAGGTTGATATACTCGTCCTTTTCGGTAAGGGCCTCCAACCGCGCCTTGACGGCGAGATAGGCAGTCTCTTCCTCAGCGGTCATGGTCTGGTCGGCCATGGCGGCGTAGGTAGACTTGACGGCGTTCCACAAATAGGTCGTGGCCGTACGAACGTCGAACGCGCGCATAAAGGCAAGGACGTCCGCCCATACGGCGGCGGCATCGGCGTCGGCAAAGGTAAGCGCCTCGGCGTCGGTCAACACGGCGGCATAGGCCGCGGAATTGCCGTCGTCGGCGAAGACCTGCAACTTGGCCTCGACGAACTTGTCGTAGGTGGTGGTGATGGTCTCCAGCCCCGAAGTGCGTTCGAATTCACGGCGATTCATCTCGAAGGTCTCGTCGTCCAAGAGGAAATTGTACACGGCGACGAAGCTCTCGGCCACGTCCACCAAATCCATATCCAACTCAAAGCCCGCGAGCGCGATGGCCGAACGGAGAACGTCCGCCGCCATGTTGACCACGATCTTGTCGGGCGCGATGGTGAGACCGGTAAACAGGTTGAAGATGGCGGAGAGGTTGAGTCCCTCGCCCTCGCCCGCTTCGGCTACGTCGGAAGAGCCCTCGAAGAGAGAGGCAAAGCGCGCGTTGATGAAACTGGTGAAATCAATCTCGTTGATTTTGAGTTTGAGGTCGAAATAGGGAAGGTTGACGTACAATGCGCCGCCGCCCGCTTCGGAACCCAAATAGGCGACGCTGAGAATGAGGTCGCCGATTTGGACGCGGTCATACCCCGTGACGGGATTGGCGGGCAAATTGGAAAGGCTGTACACCTGCAACAATACGTCGCTGCCGCCCAAGTCGAGGTTGAAGGGCAAGCCGGAATTTTGGTCGAAGTGCAGGTTGGTCTGCAAGTCCACCAAGACGTGCGCCTTGACCGAGTCGTCAAGCCAAATACCAAATGGTATTTGGTCGATGGCGACCGTCCAGTCGGCGGTGCTCTCGCCGAGCATATCGCGAAGAGCGGGCCCGACGATGTTGCTCAAAGGAATGGCGGTGCCTTGCTCGGCGTTGATATCCAACTCCATCTGCATATTGAAGTTGAGATACTCGACGTTGGTCTGGTACTGCGAAGGGAAGTTGATGTGGACGTCGCCGAAGTCCAGATTGACCTTGTTGACGCCGATGGCGAGCGAGGTGCGATCGTTGAGAACGACCGAGGCGCCCACGTTGAGACCGCCGTCCGTGCTGAGCGACAAGGACAGCGAGCCGCCCTTGCGGTTGACGGCGAAGTAGCGGCCATACCAGTCGGGCGACGCGTAGTCGGCGACCAAGGTCTTGACGAGCGTCGTGCCCGCGTACAATTCGACGGAAGTGATGTCCAACTCGTCGAGATCGATGGAATCGATGGTATAGGACTCTACGCCCTTGACCATCTCGAACGAAGTCTTGGTGCCGTCGGTGAAAGTGAGTTCTACGTCGTAGGTGCCCACGGACAAGGCCGCGGCGCCGGGGGCCGCGTAGTTGAAGGCGATGGTCTTGGCTACGCCGTCCACCGTGAAGTAGTCGGCCATATCCTCAACGGTGGTGAGGGACGCGACCGCTTCGTCGTTCTTGAGAATGCGGAGAACGGACACGTTCTTGCTGCCCAAGTCATAATTATACGCGCGTGTAATCATCCGCTTGGTAAGTAGCGCGCTGTGCTCGACGGGTTGACCGCCGACTTCGCCCTTGACGACCGCGCGATAGGTGCCGTCCGCCAAGGCCGCGACCGCGTCGCTGTTTTTGAGGGTAATACCTTGCGCGATGGCGGGGAAGTAGTTTTGATAGCCCAAGAAGTTGAGCGCGGATTGCAATACGCTACCCGCGACGGACGCGGTGACGGAAATGGCACCCTCGTCGCCAGTCTCGGCCATATAGAGACTGATGACGCCCTTGAGGCTGTTCAACAGGGAAATGAAATCGAGATCCAAGCCGAAGCCCGTACCCGAAGAACCCGAATTGTTGCCGATATTGGAGAACAAGCCGCCCGCCACGTCGGCAAGGTTGACCTCCAACTGGAAGGGCGCGATACCGAAGATGGACTCGAGGTCGACGCCCAAAACGCCGCCCGCGTTGGTGCGCTTGTAGTACAAGGCGAGCATCTTGTCGTTCTTGCTGTTGCCGGTGGCGTCGTACAGGACGAAGTAGATCTGCAAGCCGTAGAGGCTGTCCATACCTTCGGCAAGGCTGAGCGCCGCTTCGACCGCAAGCACGTATTTGCCCTCCAGCACGTCGATGACGTCGATGGAGAAGGTGGTGTTGACGAACTCGGCCAAGATGCCCTTGAAGTCGATGGCGTTGGTGTCGGTGGGATCGTTGGTGGCGCCCACGGAGAAATCGAGCTCAGCCTCGAAGGAGAGGTTGACGTTCATACCTTCCATGCTGACGTAATCGCTCAACGCGCCGTAGAAGGCACCCTTGGTCGACATGGGATTGTCGTCGTAGATGGCCTTGGCCTGATGACGGAACTCCAGCGAAACGTCGCCTATGGCGACGTCTAAGCCCATATCCTCGCTGAACACGGCGCCCCAATGGAAGCCGATGCCGTGTTCGATGGACGTATGCACGCCCACGTGTTCGCCCGTCTTGGCAAGGGTGGTGAGACCGCCCAACTCGCCGATGGCGAGCAAGGTGGTGCACTCCGACACGGTGAGATCGACGCCCAAAAGCGCCATGGCGCGGGACAGTACCTGCGTGGAAAGACTCAAAGCAATGCCGCTATCGGACATATTGAGATTGCCGAGCAGTTTGAGCAAAGTCTCGGCGGTGAAGCCCTCGGCCTCGCCTGCGGCGGCCGTCTGACCGGCGGGCGTGAGCAGGCCCATCAAAATATCCTGCAAATCAAACGCGTTGGAGAGGGACATCTTGAGGTTGAGCGCGGGAATGTTGACGTAGATGACGTCGACGACGTTGCTGAGATAGTAAACGCCGACGACGGGCGTCTTGTCGACGGTGACGACGCCCTCGGCATCAACTTGCTCCTTGAGCTTGTTGACGGTGATCATCAACTCAAGATTCATATTGCGAATGATGTCGGAAACGACCTCTTGCAGGCTGGCGCTACCGAACTGCGCGTAGGTGAGGTTGGACAAATTCAACCCGCTGACGCCCAACTCGATGTCGGCGCCGTAGTACAGAGGATCGTCGGTATTGTTGAGGTCGGCGCGGAACAAAACCTTGAGCGCGTCGTTGTAGCTGGCCAATACCTCGTCGGTGACGTAGGGCACGCCCTCGGCGTCCAGCGTGGTGCTCTCGGTCATAGACGCGCGGAAGGTGAAGCCCGCGGACATATAGAGTTGATCGAGGTTGGAAAGGTCGGTGACCGTATCGCGCATGTGCTCGATTTCGTCCATATAGGGGGCGCGCGTGCCGAGGTCCTCGTCGTCCGCGACGAAGAAGACGCCGTAATCCTGCAAGCCCACGCTGAGATAGGACGAATTGCGCACATAGGGATTGCCCTCGGCGTCCACGTCGTCCTTTTGGTGCAAAATGACCAGAACGCCCGTATTGTCTGCGGAAACGTCCACGGTGACGCCCTGGATCATATCGCCGATGGTAGAGAAGACGCCCGAAACGTTGAGCAACTCCAACGCCAAGCCGATGACGCCCTTATCCAAGGACAAATGCATGCTGTCCTCGGAAACGTCCAAACCGACGAACGCCTCGTAAGCGTCGGCGGCGGGCGCTACGTTGGCTTGGCGCAAAATCTCGAGCAACAACTCGGAGATGCCCAAATCGTCGATACGTACGCCCCTATCGGCCTCCATGACCTTGCCGAGCATAACGTACAAAGACTCCTCTTGGACGTAGTTGCCCGAGGCGTCCTTGTGACGGTCTTTGCTGTTGTAGTAGAGAGTGATAAGACGGTCTTTGTCCGCCCATTGCGCGGGATTGATGCCGCTGTAGTAGAGACTTACCCACGCTTCCAAGCCCATGTCGGTAAAGTTGCCCATCCGCAAGTTGACCGCAACTTCCAAGCCGAGGTTGGCGACCATGGTATCGGTGTCGTTGCCGTAGAGGTCTTTGCCCGAAACCGTGAGCGTGAGGTGCTCGCCGTGCGCGTACTCGTCCAAAATGGCGTTGACGCGGTCGGCGTACTCGCTATCGATGACTACCTCAATGGCGGCCCTGGTCTCCAAGCCCACGTTGAGGTAGGTCCAATTGACGTAAGAATCGAGGTCGGCGGGCAGAATGTTCTCCTTGGCGAGGCTGACCGCGAAACCGCCCAAGCCGATGCCCAAGCGGAACGCCAAATCGTCCACGCCTTCCAACACGTCCACGCCCAACTCGATGGCCAGGCCATCCTCGTTGATGCCGAAGGCCACGTCGGCCTTGACGCTATTGATAAAATCGTCCAACCCGAGGCCTTTGAGCGTCTCGTCCAACGCGAGAAGCTCTAGCACCTTGGAGAGGAAGCCCGCCTTGGTGACCACGCCGATCATGCCGCGCGCACCGTCGACTTCCAACGCTTCGATGAGGTCGACGATGCCCCAAACGTCCAAAGCGCTACCCTCTTCGCCCGCCTCGGCTACCGCCTTGCGATGGCTGTAGTCGGCGTCCTGAATGAAGGTGATGCCCGAAAGAACGGGGGCAAGCATATCGAGAACGGTGGCGCCCAAGCCCAAATCCTTGACGTAGAAGTGCTTGGCGTCTTTGAGCAAATCGGTCTCGCCCATATCCACGTAGAGGACGTCCTCGGCCGTGACGCGCGAACCGACGTAGGTCTCGGCGTAGACGTAGGCAAGGCCCAAAACCTTGGTGTAAACGCCCGCGTCGCTAACCGAATAGAGGTTGACGACCACGTTGATCTCGTCCAAATGCTGCAAATCCAAATAGACGGACGCCTGCAAAACGTAGCGGGCGGTGAAGTCTAAATCCACGTAGACGGCCAAGCGCTCCAAGATGGACGCGACGTCCGCCGAGAGGAACTTTGCGGCAAGACCGGACAACGAAGGCGACACGTTGACGCCGTCGATAGTGCCGTCCACCGCGTCAATGGCACCCGTCATATCCAGGCCGACGGCCAAGGACAAGGTGACCTCGCTGAGCGTGAACAGACTGTCGTCATTGCCCGAAATGTCTACGAACTCGGCCTTGGGAATCTCCACGAAAGCGGCGGACTCCAAGTCCATATTGGCACCCGGCTGGAGAATAAGGCCGTTGATGGCCACGCTGACGTCCACGCCGGCGAGGCTGAGATTGACGGAAACGCCGCCCTGCGTGGTGAGACCGACGCCGACCGAAGTGAGGTAGGCGCCGAGATCGAGCCCCGCGAGGTCAATGCCCAAAAGCCCCATCACGTCGGCAAGCAACGCACCGCCCACGGCGATGGCGACGCCGTTCTCGTTGAAGCACAGGTCGATGAACTTGTTGGCCGTGGTGGCGTCTCCCGCCTCGGCGGCGGCCGCAACGGCGTCGTCATTGGAGAGCATATCCGCCAAGATAGCGGACAAATCCAACCCGCCGTAGCGCACGCTGCCCACGCCGAGCAAAGGCGCGGCGACGTACACCGCGTCGGCGACGCCGTCGTAGTAGAGCATCAACGCGTATCGGTCACCGCGGACGTATTCGCCGCTCCGCTCCTCCAACACGAACATTTTGAGAAGAATGTGCGCATCGCGAAGCATAGCGGGAACGCTGGCCGCAAGGTCGGACGTATCCAACGAATTGAGGTTGACGTCGGCCATGATGTCAAAGGACAAAGGAATGTCCAAATCCGACGTAACGCGGATGCCCGCGTCGATATTTTGATGGAGGAAGCCCGCGACGACGTCCTTGGCCAAAGCCTCGAGACTGCCCGCCTCGGTGCCGTCCTGACGGCCCACGTGAACGGTGACGTTGCCCGTGAGGGAAACCGCCATCTCTCCCAACGCGGACAAGTCGAAATCGGTGTAGGAATCGTCACCCGCGGGAATTTGCAAATCGGCAGGCTCGAAGGCGACGCCGATGGAGCCCAACCCAATCTCGATATAACCGCTGTCCGAACTGTCGATGGGATCCAAGAGTTTCAAGTGGAACATGAGACCCAACCCGTCCGTCCAATCAAGACGAATGGAAGGCACGATGCCGTCTAAGGACGTGCCGTCGTACAGCTCTACGCCCAGCACTTGCATGCCGATGACGTTGAGCAAGCGGTGAATGGTGGTGCGGGCAAAGCCCAAAACCAAGCCCTTGGAAGCACCGCTCTCGATGGTGACGCTCTCCAAGATGCCGATATTCTGCATGATGAGGTCGATGACGCTCGTCTGCCCTTCGGCGGCATCCTCGGCCAAGGCGACGGTGCTGCAATCGCAACCGCAATCGCAGGACAATACGCCGTCCTCGTAGCAACTGCCGCGCGCGATGCATTCCTCACAGTCGCAACCGCAAGCCAACTTGTTGACGAGCACGCGGAACTTGCCCAGACTGATGCCCACAGACTGCGAACCAACGACCTCGCCCATCGTGGCGTCGATGTAGAGGTAGTGACCGTCGAACCACAGGGTGACGAAGGTGCGGTCCTCGTTGAGGATCTCCACCTTGGCGGTGACGGCGGACATGATATCGGACAGATCCGACCAATTGAGATTGACGGAAAGGCGCACGGTCAAGCGTCCGCTGACGTTGTTGCCGCCGATGCCCTGCATCTTGACGTTGACGAGCAAGTCCTGCAACAGGGACGCGACGGAATTCTCGCTGACCTGCAAAACGGAAGACAAGGCCTCGGCGACGTCGCTGACGTCGTAGGTCTTGGACGCGAGGTCGTAATCTATGTACAGCTCGGTGTTGACGTGAATGGTCTCCAACGCGTCGATACCGGCGTATTCGGCGTAGTTGATGGCGGGGATGACCGCCGTGCGGGCAAGCCCCAAGTGCAAGTTGGACAACTCCAACTGCACGTACGGATTGGTAGCCGTGTCGCCCGTGGCGTCGAGCCCCAGATGAACGCCCACGGCCAAGCCGCCCTCGGTGCGGACGTACAACTTGGAATTCTCGTCCAGCTGGATCATGCCCGTGACGGCCTCGTTGGACCCCAAATCGACCACGTTGCGGAAGGCCTCGCTGTCGTGTCCCAAAATGGTGAACACGCCGTTGAGGACGTTGGTGGCCACGTAGACGGCCAACTCGTCGTCCACGAAGGTGACGCCGCCCATGACGGCACCCATCCACTTGACGACGGTGGACAAGTCGAACCCGCCCTCGGCCTCGCCGGCGGCGGCGGTGCTACCCGACAACATACCGTTGAGCATAGTCTCCAACGTAATGTCGTAACGGAACTTGGGCAAAACGCTCTTGCCGTGTACCTTGATGGCGGAAAGGTCGACGAAGACGGCGCCCACGCCGTTGTCGTCGTGCGCGTAGTACACGCTGATGAGGGGCGACTCGCCCGTGCCGTAGCGGTCTTTGTCGTAGATTTCCAACGCCAACTGCATATCGCGTACTTGCAAGGCGATGCCGTCGCCCGCCAAAATGCTACGGACGGAAATGGGCTCGAACTGCAAGTTGCCGGCGACATCGATGACGATGCCCTTGGAAACGTGGTCGCTGAAGCTCAGCACGGTGGCCAACTCACCCACGTAGTTGCGCAAAGTGCCCATGGCCGTGTTGAGGTCCAACGAAACGCCCGTGACGCCGTTTGCGGTGGTGACCGAGCCGCTGTCGAAGTCCACCGTGACGGTGGCGCCTACGGTCAACTCCTCCAAATCGTCCAAATCGGTGTACGAATCGGTGCGGGAAACGTTGACGAACTGCGGCGCGAAGCCGATGGCGAACGCGGGGATCTCGAAGGTGAGGACGGCGTCCTTGGCGAGGTAGCAATCAAGCCCCAGGCTGAAGCCGAACTTGCGCTTGCCGTTCTCGTTTTCGTTGACGAGCCCCAGACGAATCTGCACGCTGCGGAAGGCAAGGTCTTTGTCCACGTCGTAACTGCGATTCTCCAACGCCCGGGCAATGCCCGTGAGCATCTTGCCGTCGGCCATCATGGAGCCGACGATATCGAGGACGTTGACCAAGTCCGCACGGGACAAGGTGAGCACCAACTGCCCGTTCTCGTTGACCGAGCGCGAACGAATGAGCGCGGCGACCAAGGAAACGATATCGGGAATGGCGTTGATGTCGAACGTGAATCCGCCCGCGCCGTCGCCCGCAGGTGCGATGCGATAGGTGGAGGTGCGGAGAATGCTCTCGTAGGTCTGCGCCCAGGCCTCTTGGTCGAAGTCGCCCGCCTCGGCAAGACGCTGACCGAGCAAAGAGAGGATTTGGGGACTGAGGAAGGACGAGAGCAGGTTGTTGAGATTGAAGCGGTAGGACAAGCTGGGCAGGTCGAGACGGGACAGGTCCACGTACAAAGTCTCGCTGCTACCCAAGTATTCGACGACGGCTACGTCGCCCAAACGCCCCGCCGCGGCACCCGCGGTGGTGGACACCAAAAGAAGAATGCGGCTACGCTCGTTGTGTGCGAGGTCGATGGCCGTTTGCAAACGAAGTTGCAGGCCGATATTTCCCTCTCGGAGTTGCAATTTGGCCGAAACGAGGTTGTCGAGATTGTCGATGCCGGTAAGGGCCGTGAGCACGTCGCCGAAGGTGGCGCCCACGGTGGTATTCTTCTCGCTGCCGTTTTTGAACTCGGCGGAGACGGTGACGTCCAGATTGAGCAAACTGAACTGCTCGAAACGGGTGAAGTCGGGCATCTCGATGACCACCGCGTCGGGTTGGTCGCCGAAATACTCGGCGTTGAGCCCCAAGGTGAGGCCCGAAACGTTGTCGCCGTAGTTGTAGTGGAAGTCGGTGCGCTTGAAGACGCCGTTCTCCCTGGTGATGCTGAGACCGCAGTCGATGGCGTCGAGCTGTTTGCCGGCAATGGCAATGTCGGAGAAGGTCATGCCGAACAGGGAGACGAGAAGCTCGTCCACGTTGAAGGACGTCAAGGCGAAATCCAAGCCTTCCAACGCGACTAAGGCGGTGGTGATGAGGTTGTTGAGACCAAACTCGACGATCATCTTCTCGGAAACGACCGCGTCCTCGCCCACACCCGTGGTGGTGGTCTCCACGACGGCTTTGCTGAACAAAGCGCCGACGAGGTTGGGAAGTTGGGAAACGAGGCCCGAAACGACGGCGTTGTCGCTGTTTTGGGCACCGGCAATGAGTTCGCTGAGACCGTCGACGGAGCCGAACACCGTGGAAGCACCGGAGGCAAGTGCTTTGAGGATGGCGGCGAGGTCGATGCCCTCGATATAGACGTTGGCGCCCTTGTCGCCGGCGATATCCAAGTAGAACGTACCCGCATCATAGTACGCGCCTACTATCATATCTCCTTTGGTATCGGGCGAAGCCGAACGCACCTCGAACAACATATCCGAAAGGTCGTTGACGGTGGTGTTGTCCAAAGCGGGATCGGTGACGAAGCGCAGCTTGAGATTGACGTAGAAACTGCTGTTCTTGCCGCTCTTGGACTTGACCGTCAAATCATCCGTGACCAAATTGAGCACGAGATAATTGTTGGGCAAGGCAACGTCCAAAGACTTGCCGGCGAATTTGACGAGCGAGGACAGGACGCCGAACGCGTCCTTTTCGTCCAGCACTTCCGTGTCGACGTGCGAATCTTCGGTCTTTCCGCTCGGGTCTATGTGAACGGATTGATTTCGGTTGCAAGCCACCAATACGAATACGGTGGCCATGACGAGCAATAGCAGAATGACTATGATGTTGATGCGTTTTTTCATACTAACCTCCGTCTCCCCCTAAGGGGGAGAATGACTGCCATATTTTACAAGAAAAATCGGCGTGTGTCAATACGTACGCCCGAAATACTAAATTAAAATAATAAATATAGCGGTTTTGGGCGCTATACGCGCCAATATACGCCATTCGGGCGTATTTACGACGCGTGCTAGCACCAAAGGATACACCTGTACGGGGTAAAATCTAAAGGGCATCGAGCACGGAAATTCGAGCGAAATCGCTTTCGGTATAAGCACAAGTGAACTGTGGTATAAGAAATATCAAATACTTTTGCGCAAAGTCACGGACGCACCGAGCGCAAAATCGCGGGAAATGGCATAATTCGACACGGTGCGCCATAGGGTAAAGTATGAAAGAAGCCATACGGGAACGCACGTTGAAATGCGCAGAATACATCGTGGAAAACCGCGCCACTTTGCGGCAAGCCGCAAAAACGATAGGCGTAGGGAAATCGACCGTGCATACGGACATGAACAATCGTCTGCCGAAGTTGGACGTCGCGTTATATCGCGAAATATGCGGGATATTGAAGGAAAATCACGACACCAGACATATACGGGGCGGCGAAAGCACGCGAAAAAAGTATGAAAAAGCAAAAGGAAAGTGAAATCCAAAGTATTGCCTTGGGAGAAACTCGCGCGGTCGAACGGGTGAAATCCGCGTTGATATACGGGAGAAATCCGACGTCCGTAGGGTTGTGGTAAAATCAGACGTTTTGGCGAACAAAAAAAATGGAAGGTGCCTCTCTACTTAGGGGATTCCTCGAATTCCTCGGAATGACGTTGCCTTTCGGACGCGGGAGAACGACTGAACAGCGTTCTCAATCGCTCATTTTTCCTTCCGTTTCCAGAGGTGGTAGCGCTCGGGGTGTTCGATAGCCCGCACCATATTGTCCTTGGCGATGGAAATATCGCGCTGAATGTCGCGGACGAGGTCTTTCATCCGCTCGCGCGTGGTGTGGTGATCGGCGGGGCAAGGATTGTGCAAAACGGGCATTTGGCAGCGAGAAGCCACCCCACGTATATCGCTTTCGTAGACATACACCATAGGACGAATGACCGTGATGCCCGTGCGATCCATGAGGCTCTTGGGCTCGAACGTGCTGAGCCTGCCCTCATAGATGAAGGACATGAGCATGGTCTCCAAAACGTCGTCGGCGTGGTGCCCCAACGCCAACTTGTTGCACCCGATTTGATTGCAAGTGGTGCACAGAGCACCGCGGCGCATCTTGCTGCACAAACTGCACGCGTCCTCCCCTTTGCGCACGCCGAAGAGAATCTCGGCCAGTTGGGTGGGAACGGTGACCAAAGGAGTACCCTTGGCGGAGAAATAGTCGGCCAAAGCGACCTGCCCTTCTCTGTCTGCGTCGGCGAACCCCATATCCACGTGAATGGGGACGACCTCAAAATGCTTGGGATAGAACTGCGAAAGCCGCCAAAGGGACTCGAAAAGGACGAGACTGTCCTTGCCGCCCGAGACGCCGACCGCAACGCGGTCGCCCTCCTCTATCATATCGTAATCCTGCACGGCTTTGCGCACGGCGCCCAAAATCTTCTTCATAAGCGATACCTCAAAAAAATAATAGCACATACGCGAGGAGAATGCAAGAATACGCATAAAAAAACCGCCGACAAACGTCGGCGGGAATTTGGCAGGAGTAGTTGGAATCGAACCAACAATTTGGGAGTCAGAGGCCCACGTGTTGCCACTACACTATACTCCAACGCTACTGAGATTATACAACGATAATCGAAATAGTGCAATCATTTGCAAGCGTTTTTTGAAAAAAACTTCTTTTCGGCGGACGGCCCTACCTCGTTTTGCCGCACGACCGACGCGTAACCCACGCGGAAATCGAGACGCGCGAAGCCGAGAAAAAAGGCGAATTTCCCGTGCAATATCGCACTTTTTGACGCTTAGATGAGCATATAGTCGTTGAGGACGTTCTCCAATCGCTCGATGTGCTCGTGGCACTTTTTGGTGGCACCGAAGGCGTATTGAATGCCGAGCCACGAGGGAATGACCAACTTGGGCAGGTCGGACTCCAGCACTTCGCATAGCCCATCCACCAGGGAAATGAGCTTCTTGCGCTGGTCGACCGAAATGCGGTTGTCGCCCAACAATTCGGACCGAATGTCGCCGGCGACGGCGGCTACCTCGGCGATGACGGCGGGGTTGATGACGGCCACGGACGTGTCCTCGAATGGCTCTTCTTCCTCGGCGTTGGGCTTGGTGAGATAGACCTCTTTGAACGCCTCTTTGAAGGGAAGCAGCACGTCCTCGCAAAAGAGCGTGAACGCGTCGCGAATGTCGCAATCGTAGTAGACGGAGGAAAGCAGATTCTCCAAGCTTTGCTCGCCGATCATCACCTCGTAGAGCAATTTGGACACCACGGCGATGAGCGCGCGACGGGAATGCGGCAAGTTGAATTTGAAATGACCGTCCGCATCCTTGACAAGCACCTCGCGCAAGGTTTCCTCGTAGTTGATGCTGCGATAGCACTCGGAAATGCAACCGCGAATGGAATCGTTGAGCGCGATGAGCTTCATCAAATTGATGAGGGGCTTTTGGAGCATGATGAGATTGCTCTCGGCGATGCGATTGCAAGCGTGATCGAATAACGCGTAAGATTCCTCTTTGGACTTGTTCATACGACTCTCCTCTTCGCAACGCGCAAAGAAACATTGCGCTTTCGTCTCTATTATACCAAATAAGAATATATTTTGCAAGTAGGCGAACGACCTTTGTGCAGACAATCAAAGGCGAGAGCAGACAACACAATGCGATGGCTATGGAAAAAGATTGGCAGGTAATGCACGTTGGTCGAGATAGACAAGGGTAAGCGCAAAGAGAACGCGCCGCATGGGCGGAAACGCGGTCAAAGGATAGTGGCACGAAGCGGCGAAAAGCACAATATATAGTATTTTTATTAATTCCTATAAAATAGTATTCCCATATCTTGTCCAACGTGGTATAATAGTCGTATATCACGAAATGCAAAGGATAGAAGAGAATGGACGAACAATATCGGGAAGTACAGGATAAGTTGATCGTGCTATACGTCTTGGACAAGATGGAAATGCCCTTGGCGGAAGAGAGCGTGCTGTCGATTTGCGCCGATGCGAACGACTGGATGCCCTATATCAACTGTCAACACGCCTTGAACAGACTGACCGAGGCGAGCCTGGTGCATCGCAACGTCATGCAAAAGACCATCTACACCATCACGCCGTCGGGGCGGGATTGTTTGGCCAACTTCTATACGCGCATCCCTTTGTCTTTGCGCGAAGAAATCAACGACTTTATCTCCAAAGAGCGGTTGGCGTACAAGCGCAACCAAGAATTGTTCCGTGATTATTACAAAAACAAGGACGGCACGTACACCGTGCACCTTTGCATCTGCGAAATGGAGTCGGATACGCCTATGCTCGATATAAAAATGAGCGTTGATACGCGGAAATCGGCTAAATTCATCTACAACCATTGGGACGAGAAGGCGGCGAAGATATACGAATTGCTGTACGACAATCTTTTCGATTGACGCATCTTGTCGACGATTGGCACTATTAAGAAAATTTAAGCCATTTGCACATCGACAAACGTAAATATTCTTGCATTTTTATTCAAAATATTGTACTCTATAGATGGCTTAATCAAATATAATATTTGATTGCACTAACGTATGGAGTAGCTTATGGAAAACCAATTTGCCGAAAACTTGAAAGAATTACGCATGGAAAAAGGCTTGGGTCAAGCCCAATTAGCGCGCGCCATCGGCGTGAGCAACGGTATCGTGAGTTTGTGGGAAAACAAGAAACGCGAACCGACGATGGGTAGCTTGATCGCATTGGCGAAGTATTTCAACGTTTCGCTGGACTATATCACAGGATTGGAGCAACAAGAAAAGCGCAACTAAACGGGTGTATCGTACAATTAACACCGAAAAAAGACTTAACTGCAGCATAAACTGTGAGCGCGACTATCAGCCGCGCTTTTTTATGGGCAAACACGGCGCAACGCGACGAATCGACGGGCGAAAAGCGCGTTTTCGGTTGCATTCGGCGGGGAAACATAGTACAATGAAGGTATGAATACGGATATTGACGAAAAAACTTTACGAGAAAACAAGTTGTATGAAGGGCGAATCATCTCGCTATACGTGGACGACGTGCTGTTGCCCAACGGAGAGAAGGGCACGCGCGAATACGTGTCGCACCGTGGCGGCGCGGCCATTCTGCCCGTGGACGAAGACGGGAACGTGTACCTCGTGCGGCAATTCCGCTACCCCTATCGGGAGGAAATACTGGAAATACCGGCGGGGAAACTGGAAAAAGGGGAAGAATTTTACAGCACGGCAGTACGTGAATTGGAAGAAGAAACGGGCATGAAGGCGAGCAAAATGACCTTCCTCGGCGTGCTCTACCCTACCCCCGGTTACACCAACGAACACCTGTACGTGTATCTGGCCACCGAACTGACGAAAGGCAAAGCGCACCTCGACGAAGACGAATTCGTGGGCATCGTAAAGATGCCGTTCGACGAAGTGTGCGAGATGGTGATGAACAACCGCATAAAGGACGCGAAGACCTGCTACGCGGTGTTACGATATGCACTTGAGATGCATAAATAGCGAAATAACGCGGGTCGTACTAAATAATCATACAATACAATGTATCAATGTATACAAAATACCGAAGGACAAGACGTCCCTCGGTATTTTTGCAAAGCAATAGCGCGGCGATGCGTGGGAATATCGAGGATAGAGCGATAAAGATACTCCTTATTCAACGACGACCAAAGCCGCTAACGTGGATTTGAAATACGAAAAAGGTACTTGCCAAAAGCAAGTACCTTTTTTGGTATCCGGCAGCTACATACTCTCCCAGGACGTGTCCATCCAAGTACCATCTGCGTGAAGGGGCTTAACGACTGTGTTCGGTATGGGAACAGGTGGATCACCCTTGCTATCGCCACCGAGATTGGTTGAATGCTCGCA
>JAFPXC010000029.1 GCA_017394805.1 Clostridia bacterium
GAAAGAATATTACGAGTCCGAAGACGGCTTCCGCATCCAATCCTACGAAATCAACGCGTATTATCCGCCCGAGGTTTAACGCTCACGCCTCACGCCGACGAGCTCACGCGCGTACACTTCTCATGACGGAATTATACCGCCCTGTTTTTTATATGCCTTATACGTATAGGGGGAATTCGTGACAAATGTGGTCGTTTATTCTCCATCGTCGAAGGGGTCGGCGGGCATATCGTAGGGCAACACGTCCTCTTCGGTGGGGGCGGTCATGCCCGCGAAGAGCAAGACGGCTTGGTACACCGTGTCCTCGGCGAACACCCGCCACAGGTCGCGGATGGTCGGTAGGGGGTCGCCTTTGCCGACAACGCCCAACAAAATCGAGTCGTCCTCGTCCAAGGTGGCGACCACGGGCGGGAAATCCGTTTGCAGTTCGTTCGCCATTGCGACGGCTTCCTCGCGGAAACGGGCGCAGACGGGCGGAACATACATCTCCACGAAGAAGGTCTCGTCTTCGTGCAGGATGATATCCAGCTCCATCTCTTCCAGGATGCCGTAGTTGACCAAGCACAGAAAGGCGCGGTTGCCGTGGTCTTTCTCTTCGTCCCAGCCGATAGAAGAAAACGCCGAGGCCGTAGCCTCGGTCGAGCGGAGAAACGCGCGTACTTCTTTGTAATAGGCGGGTTTCACGGTTAGAATTTGAGGAAAGAGAACCATTCGGCGAGTTTATTGACGCCCACGCCCAGGTATTCGCCCTTGAACGCCAAGGCGTACACCAACATACCCGCAATGGCGAAGCCGAACAGTATGGTCACGATGAGACCGAACACGGTCAGGCCTTTCTTACCCACGGAATTGCCGGTGAATATCCACCACAACCCGCACAAAAGGAACAAAACCGCCGTCAGCCCGAAATAGCCGAGTTGCTGATACAGCCCCAACGTGCCGCCCTCGCCGAAGTGATTGATATACACGTTGACGAACAGCAGGTTGACTACGCCCAGCACGAACCACAATATCCACAAAAAATGCCACCACTTACGCATAAGTGCCTCCCACGTTTTTTGATACGTCTATTATAGGTCTATTTTGCCGCTTTGTCAACGCCTTGACGAAAAGAGCGGCGGTGGCGGCGCAAGTAAAAAAATGACAAAATGTCCCAAGGCGAATGCAAATAGTTGCTACGCTATGCGTTATTTGATATAATATAACGGTCAATTTTCGGTTTGAACCGTATTGATAATTCACGCGAACGCAGGAGAAAACATGAAACAACTGATGTTGACCAATCAAGCCATCGCTTTGGGCGCTTGGGAAGCGGGCGTCAAGGTGGTGTCTTCCTACCCCGGCACGCCAAGTACCGAGATTACCGAAAATACGGCCAAGTACAAGGAGATACACAGCGAATGGGCGCCCAACGAAAAGGTAGCCCTCGAGGTGGGTATCGGCGCCTCTTTGGCGGGTGCCCGCGCCATGGTTTGCATGAAACACGTGGGGCTCAACGTGGCGGCCGATCCTCTCTTTACGGCGGCCTACACGGGCGTGGGCGGCGGCCTCGTATTGGTAGTCGCGGACGACCCCGGTATGCACAGCTCCCAAAACGAGCAGGACAGCCGCTTCTACGCGCGTTCGGCGCACGTGCCTATGGTGGAGCCTTCGGACAGTGCCGAGGCCGTGGCCTTCGTCAAGTGGGCGTACGAATTGTCCGAGCAATACGACACCCCCGTCATTTTGCGTACCACCACGCGCATTGCGCACGCGCAGTCGGTCGTGGAGATAGGCGAGCGCGAGGAGTTGCCTTTGCGCGAGTACGTCAAGAACGCGAGTAAGTACGTGATGGTGCCCGGCCACGCCAAACAACGCCACCTGGTCGTCGAGGCCCGTGAGGAACGGCTCAAGGCCGATTGCCTTGCGTTCCCCCAAAACCGCGTGGAGATGCGCGATACCCAAGTGGGCGTCGTGTGTGCGGGCGCTATCTATCAGCACGTCCGCGAGGCTATGCCCACGGCGTCCGTCTTCAAGGTCGGCATGGTCTATCCTTTGCCCATCGCCGCCATCGGCGCGTTCGCCGCGAAGGTGGACAAGTTGCTGGTCGTGGAAGAGTTGGAGCCCTTTATCGAGAATCAACTCAAAGCGAACGGCATCCCCTGCGTGGGCAAAGAGTTGTTCGGCTTGCAGGGCGAGATCACCGTGGCTGCCATTCGGCAGAAAGTGTTGGGCGAGGACGCCCCCGTGGCGGCCAAAGTCCCCGCACGTCCCCCCCTTTTGTGCGCCGGTTGCCCCCATCGCGGCGTGTACTACGTCCTCAAAAAACTGCGTTGCGTGGTCAATAGCGATATCGGTTGCTATTCGTTGGGCGCGTTGGCGCCTTTGTCCGCCGTGGACAGCGTGGTGTGTATGGGCGCCTCCCTCGGTATGGCGCACGGTTTCAAGTATGCCCGTCCCGACGCCAAAAACGTGGCGGTCATCGGCGATAGCACTTTCGTGCACAGCGGCGTCACCGGGCTTATCAACGCGGTCTACAACCAAAGCGGCATCACGTTGATCATTCTGGACAACCGCACCACGGGCATGACCGGTCATCAGGACCACCCCGCCACGGGCAAGACCTGTATGGGCAATCCCGCGCCCGTTTTGGACCTCGAACGGCTGTGTTTGGCCTGCGGCGTCTCCAAAGTGGACGTGGTCGACCCCTACGATATGCCCGCGTTCGAGGCCGTCCTCAAAGATGCGTTGGCCGACCCCAAGGAGCGCGTCATCATCACCAGACGGGCGTGCATCATGAAAGAGCGTCCCCAAGGGCGCAAGCCGTTGTCCGTCAAGGATTGCCGCGGGTGCGGCAAGTGCTTGGGGTTGGGCTGTCCCGCCATCGTCAAGCGCGAGGGCAAGGCCGTCATCGACGGCACGCAATGTTTGGGCTGCAACCTCTGCAAAGAGGTATGCCCCTTCGGCTGTATAGGAGAATAGATATGAATATTTTAATCGTTGGCGTCGGCGGTCAAGGCACCCTGCTTGCCGCCAAAGTGTTGGGCGAATACGCCGCGCTCCAAGGCTACGAAGTCAAGCTGAGCGAGGTGCACGGTATGTCGCAGCGCGGCGGCAGCGTGGTCACGCACGTGCGCTTCGGCGCGGAGATTCATACCCCTGTTATATGGGAGGGCGGCGCAGACGTCGTTCTGGCCTTTGAGCCGCTGGAAGCCTTGCGCTACGCGCACTACCTCACCAAAGAGGGCAAAGTGCTGACCAACGGCACGCCCCTGCCCCCCATGTCCGTGGCCACGGGTTTGGCCGCCTATCCCGACGTTCCCGCCGAGTTGGCGGCGGCGGGCATCGCGACGACGTATATCCCCGCCACCGATTTGGCGCTTGCGGCGGGCAGCATCAAATGCGTTAATATGGTCATGATAGGCGCGCTCGCCAAGGCGTTGGGCTTGGATTACGACGTGATGCAGACGGCCGTCCGCAATACCGTCAAAAAAGCGTTGGATATGAATTTGGAAGCCGTCAGGCTCGGATATATACAGGAATAAGGATTATGAAACACATTGATATAGCAGACATTTTGGCAAAACGATACAACGGGCAAACGGTAGACGTTTGCGGCTGGGTGCGCAGCGGTCGCGACAGCAAGAATATGGCGTTTTTGAGCCTCAACGACGGCACGACTTTGGCGCATTTGCAGGTCGTGTTGGACAAAGCGCAATTCGCCGACGTCGCGCCCTTCTTGCGGTTGGGCATCGCCGTCAAGGTGACGGGCAAGGTTGTGGACGCCGTGGCCAACCAAGGCGGCGTGGAAGTCAACGCCGACGAGGTGGTCGTATTGGGCGAGTGCCCCTTGGACTATCCCTTGCAGAAGAAACGCCACACCTTGGAGTATCTGCGCACCATTCCCCAGCTTCGCTTGCGCACCAATACCTTCAACGCCGTGTTCCGCGTGCGTTCGGTGCTGGCGGGCGCGTTGCACGCCTTCTTCCAGGCGCGTCATTTCAGCTATATCCACACTCCGCTTATCACGGGTAGCGATTGCGAGGGCGCGGGCGAGGTCTTCCGTGTCACCACCCATCCCTTCTCCACCCCCTACCAAACGGAAGAGGAGTATTACGCCAACGATTTCTTCGGCAAGAAGGCGGGGCTTAGCGTGTCCGGCCAGTTGGAGGGCGAAGTCGCCGCCATGGCGATGGGCAAAATCTACACCTTCGGCCCTTCGTTCCGCGCCGAAAAGAGCAACACCCCGCGCCACTTGGCCGAGTTTTGGCACCTCGAGCCCGAGGTGGCTTTCGCCGAGTTGCCCGACGTCATCGAGTTGGCCGAAAGCATGATCAAATACGTCATTTCCGATTTGATGGCCAAGTGCCCCACCGAGCTCGCGTTCTTCGAGCAACACTTCGAGAAAGGGTTGCTGGACAAACTCAACAATATCGTCAACAACGAGTTTGCCATTCTGGACTACACGGACGCCATCGAGCTGTTGAACAAAGCGGCCCAAGAGGGCGTGCAATTCCAATATCCGCACGACTGGGGTTGCGATTTGCAGACCGAACACGAGCGCTATATCACCGAGGTCGTCTACAACAAGCCCGTGTTCGTTATCAACTATCCCAAGGCCATCAAATCCTTCTATATGAAGCAGAATCCCGACAGCAAGACCGTCGCCGCTACCGACCTCTTGGTGCCCGGCGTGGGCGAGATCATCGGCGGCAGCGAGCGTGAGGCCGACCTCGACAAACTCTTGGCCGCCATGCACGAGCGCGATATGAATTTGGACGCCTATCGTGACTACCTCGACCTGCGCAAGTTCGGCTCTTGCCCCCACGGCGGTTTCGGCTTGGGCTTCGACCGACTGGTGATGTACGTTACGGGTATGTCCAACATCCGCGACGTGCTTCTCTACCCCCGCACGGTCGGCAACCTCCGCTAAGCCAAAGCGCTTCCCCGACGCGAAATCGCCGTCGAAGCCTACGCACGCGGCCGCATTTTTCTGAGGCGATACTATCGAATGGCACGGAATACCCCTATACGGTATGGGCAATTCCGTGCCATTTTCGCTGCTTCGGTGCGTTTGCGGACGGGGTTTCGACGGGGGGACGGCCAAAATGTGAATTTCGGTTCGGTTTTTGCGCAAAAAGAGAGGGAAAACGCTTGATAAATTGCCTATTGACTTGGTATAATTATAGAAGAAAAATAGTGAGGTAGAATAATATGAAAAAAGATACTGCCGTTATCGGCGTTACGGATATGATGTGCGCGCATTGCGAAGCCTCGGTCGAAAAGGCGCTCGCCGCTTTGGGCGTCAAGGCCAAAGCCGACAAGGATAAAAAAGAGGTGGTCGTGACCTACGACGCGAAGAAAGTTTCGCTCGACGAGATGAAGGCCGCCATCGTCGAGGCAGGGTTCACCGTAGCATGAGGACGGAGAAACTTGGCATCGACGGAATGCACTGCACCAACTGTTCGCGGTCGGTGGAGCGTGCGTTTGCCCGCTTGGACGGCATAGACGTCAAAGTGTTGCTCGCCGAGAACGCGGGCGTTTTTACCTATGACGAAACGCAATGGAATCACGCGCGTATTGCCAAGGAATTGCGGTCCCTCGGTTTTTCTCTGCACCGCGACGCCAAGGTGGACTCCGAGTTGGTGCGCCTCGTCGTGGGCGCTGTTTTCACCCTGCCGTTGATGGTGTGTATGATTTTGATGATGGCCGAGGTGGACTATCCCCATTGGGTCAACTACGTGCAGTTCGGTTTGTGCACGGTGGTCATGGGGCTACTGGGCTTGCGCTACTATCGCGGCGCGGCGAGAGACCTGCGGCAGGGTGTTTTGGGTATGGACGTATTGGTTGCGCTGGGCACTACGGTCGCCTACGTCTATTCTACGGTGTTGCTGTTTGTTTACCACCGCCACATGCTCTATTTCGACACGGCCGCTATGCTCCTCACCATCATCTCGGTCGGCAAGTATATCGAGGGCAAGAGCAAGGTCAAAAGCGCCGCCGCTTTGCGCGAACTGATGGCCTTGCGCCCCAACGTCGCGTTGGTGCTGTCGGACGGGCAAACGCACGAGGTGGATACCGCCGAGGTGGCGGTCGGCGAGGTGGTCGTCGTCGCATCGGGCGCCAACGTGCCCTTGGACGGCCGCGTGCTGTCGGGCGTCGCCGACGTGGACGAATCCATGCTCACGGGCGAGTCTATGCCCGTCGCCAAAGAGGCGGGCGACGAGGTCTACGCGGGCACCGTACTCACGGCCGGCAATTTGACCGTTGAAGTCACCAAAGCGGACAAGGAGACCTATCTCGCGGGCATCATTGCCAGAGTCGATCAGATTCAGCAAGAGAAACCGCACGTTCAGCGCGTCGCCGACCGCGTGGCCACCGTCTTCGTACCCACGGTATTGGTGCTCTCCGCTTTGTGCTTCGTCGTGGGATTTTGGGGGTTGAAGTTAGCGCTTGACGCGGCTATCAACCGCGCGGTGGCCGTATTGGTCATCTCGTGTCCCTGTTCTTTGGGGTTGGCCGCCCCCTTGTCCATCGTGGTGGGCACCACGCGTGCCTCGCGCATGGGCATTCTCTACCAAAACAGCGAGATTTTCGAGAAGTTTCATCACGTGGATTGCGTTTGCTTCGACAAAACGGGCACTTTGTCCACGGGCGAATTTGCCGTCGTATCGGCGGAGTCTACCGCGGACGCGGACGACGTGGTCTATACGTTGGAGAGCGTTTCGCAACACCCCATCGCCAAGGCCATCACCGCCTATTTGGCGCAAAAAGGCGCCCACGTATTGGCCGATTGGCTGCCAACCGAGGAAGTGGGTCGCGGCGTGCGCTGCGGCGAATGGTTCGTAGACAAGTCGGGCGACACAGTGTTGCTGCACCGCGAGGGGCAGGTCGTTGCGCGGTACGTTTTGGCGGATTCGGTCAAAGATGACGCCGCCGCCACCGTCGCCAAGTTGCGGAATAGCGGCGTGGCCGTGTATATGCTGACGGGCGACAGCCGCTCGGTTGCCGAGCGGGTGGCCCGCGAGGTGGGCGTCGACGAGGATAAAGTCTTCTCCGAGGTCAAGCCCGAGGATAAGTGCGCCGTCCTGGCCTCGTTGCAAAGCGAGGGCAAAAAGGTCGCTTTCGTTGGCGATGGCATCAACGACAGCCCCGCTTTGTCCCAGGCCGACTTCGCCATTGCGATGGGCGGCGGCGCGGACGTAGCCAAAACTTTGGCCGACGTCACGGTGGTGGGCAAAGGCCTTATGCAGGTCTACCACGGACTTCGGCTCAGCCAAAAAGTCTATCGCAACGTCATCGAGAACTTCATCTGGGCGTTCAGTTACAACTTGGTGGCCATACCGTTGGCGTTCGCGGGCATATTGCCCCCCTTGGTTGCGGGGTTGTGTATGGCGTTCAGCAATATCACGGTGGTCCTCAACGCGTTGCGCCTAAGGCGCACCAAATTGGACTAAACGTCCGCCGTTTCGCTTGTCAATCCGCGCGGCGCGTGGTATAAAATTCGTATAGAGGGCGCGCTACGCGCCGCCCTCGTCAAAGCCGAACGTTCGAGCGAAAGGAGTGCGTATTTTATGATCAATCATTTTTGCAAAAAACCGCTGTGGGAAGTCAGCCGCGTCTTGACGGACGTGGCAATGGGCCGCCGCCCTGCCGATACGGTCGTCACGGACGCCGTGTTGGTCAACGTGTGCACCAAGGAGTTGCTGCCGCACGTGGACGTAGCCGTCGCCGAGGGGCGGATCGCCATGGTGGGAGATTGCCGTCATTGTATAGGCGAAGGCACCGTGGTCGTCGACGCCGAGGGGCGTTGGCTTTCGCCCGCTTTTATGGACGGTCATATCCATATCGAGTCGTCCATGCTGACGGCGGGCGAATACGCCAAAGCCGTCGTGCCGCACGGCACTTCCGCCGTCTTTATGGACCCGCACGAAATATGCAACGTGGCGGGGTTTGAGGGGGTACGTTGTATGCTTTTCGACGCCGCGCGCACGCCGCTCAAGTCTATTTTGTCCACGCCGTCGTGCGTGCCCGCCGTGCCCGGCTTCGAGGATACGGGCGCGTCCGTCGGCCCCGAAGACGTCCGCGAAAGTATGACGTGGGACGAATGCTCGGGGTTGGGCGAAATGATGAACTTCCCCGGCGTTATCTACGGAGATCCTCGCACGCATGCCATCGTCGGCGAGACATTGAAGGCGGACAAGATCGTCACGGGGCACTTCTCCATACCCGACACGGGCGCCGCTTTGAACGCCTACGTCGCCGCCGGCGTGCGCTGTTGCCACGAGTCGGCCCGATGGGAGGACGCCTTGGCCAAGATGCGTTTGGGTATGTACGCCATGTTCCGCGAAGGCTCCGCCTGGCACGACCTGCAAGAGGTTGCCAAAGCCGTCACCCAACACGAGGTGGATTCTCGCTTCGCCTGCCTTGTTTCGGACGACACCCACCCGCACACCCTGCTCGGCAAAGGGCACATGGATCACATCGTGCGCCGTGCCGTCGAGGAGGGTATTCCGCCCGTAGAGGCCATTCAAATGGCCACCATCAATGTGGCCACCTGCTTCCAGCTCGACCACGAGATGGGCTCCATCGCCCCCGGCAAATGCGCGGATATGGTGCTTCTGTCCGACCTCGCCACTTGCAAAGTGGCGAAAGTGTGGATAGACGGCGATTTGGTGGCCGAGGACGGCCGCCTTACCGCACCCATCGGCGACTATACCTATCCCGATAATATCACCCATTCCGTACACCTTTCGCCCGTTTCGCCCGCCGAATTCCGCATTCCGCACGCGGGCCCCGTGGCCAAGGTGCGCGTTATCGAGGCCATTCCCGCCAAGACGAGCACCATCGAGCGCTTCGACACTCTGCCCGTGGTGGACGGCGGCATTGCGGCCGCCCCCGACAAGGATATTCTCAAAGCCTTCGTGTTCGAGCGGCATCACGGCACGGGCACCCGCGGCTTCGGCTTCCTCAAAGGTTTCGGCATTCGCCACGGCGCTTTGGCGCAGACGGTGGCGCACGACGCGCACAATCTCTTGGTGGTGGGCGACAACGACGAGGATATGGCGCTTGCGGTAAGCCGACTCATTGATATGAACGGCGGCTTGGTGGCCGTGGCCGACGGCAAAGTGCTGGCGGCGGTGGCTCTGCCCATCGCGGGGCTAATGAGCGACAAGCCGTTGGCCGAGACCAACGAGGCCGTCAAGGCGCTCGAGGACGCTTGGCGCACGATGGGTTGCACCTTGCCTTCTCCCTTTATGACGATGTCCATCATTCCCTTGGCCTGCCTTCCCGAGGTGCGCCTCACCAATCGCGGCATGGTGGATTGCCGCACCTTCACCTTCGTCGATCCCATCGTCGAATAACGGCGCGAAACGCACCGAAAAATAAAACGGGAAGGGCAACGCCCTTCCCGTTTTGCTATACGCTGATTCGCGTACGGATTATCAATCCACGCTGAACAAAATATCGCCGTAGGTGGGGAAACGCCAATATTTGGCGGGCGTCAACCGCTCGAGGTCGTCGGCCACGTCGCGCACTTTGCGCATGGCGGGAATGACGCGATGCGCGTACACGTCGGCGGCCGCAGCGCCTTGGTGGGCGGTGGCCTCGCTCACCGCCTCGGACAGCGCGTTGAGCAATTCTTCTTCGGCGTGATAGAGCGCATATACGCGTTTGAGCGTATCGTCGTGGGGTGACAGGCCGAGTTTGTCGAGATTGAGAATGGTGCGCGACAGTTGCTCCACGTAGTCCAGCACGGCGGGCAATACGTCGCGGCGTACCATGTCGATCAAGGTGACCGCCTCTATGTGCAAGGTTTTATTGTAGTTGTCCAAGAGGATTTCTTTGCTGGCTTCCAATTCTTCTCGGCTGTACACGCCGTGTTTGACGTACAATTCCACGTTCTTTTCGTCGGTCAGGTGGGACAACGCGTCGGGCGTGTTTTCCAACCGCATCAAGCCGCGACGGTCGGCCTCCGCGTACCATTCGGCGCTGTAATTGTTGCCGTTGTAGATGATGCGCCCGTGCGTGCGCAAGGTCTCGCGGATGATCTCTTTGGTCTTTTCTACGGGATCGGCGGCGCCTTCCAACCGATCGGCGAAGTCGCGCATCGCCTCGGCCACGATGGTATTGAGCACGGTATTGGCGTCCGCAATGGAGCACGCCGCGCCCGGCATACGGAACTCGAATTTGTTGCCCGTAAAGGCGAACGGCGAGGTGCGGTTGCGGTCGGCGGTGTCCATCGCGAAGCGGGGCAACACCTTGACGCCGATTTCCACGTCGCAACGCGCGCGCTTGCTGTACGAGCGGTTTTCCTCAATGGCGGACAATACGCCCGTCAACTCGTCGCCCAAATACATACTCACCACGGTGGGGGGTGCTTCGGACGCGGACAAACGGTGGTCGTTGCCCGCCGAGGCCGCCGCTATGCGCAGTAGGTCCTGATTGCTGTCCACGGCTTTGACGACGGCGGTGACGGCGAGCAAAAATTGCAAATTGTCCTCGGGGCAGTTGCCGGGGTCGAAGAGATTGCAGCCCGTGTCCGTCATCAAGGACCAATTGTTGTGCTTGCCGCTGCCGTTGACGCCCTCGAAGGGTTTTTCGTGCAACAGACACGCCAACCCGTGGCGTCCCGCCACCTTGCGCATCATCTCCATCGTCAGCTGGTTGTGGTCGGTGGCGATGTTGGCGGTGTCGAAGATGGGCGCCAACTCGTGTTGCGCGGGGGCCACCTCGTTGTGTTCGGTCTTGGCGCGCACGCCCAACGCCCACAATTCCTTGTCGAGCTCGGCCATAAAAGCGGCCACGCGGGGCTTGATGGCGCCGTAGTAGTGGTCGTCCAAGTCCTGCCCCTTGGGTGCGCGGGAGCCCAAAAGCGTGCGCCCCGTGTACACGAGGTCGGGACGGGCGCGATACATTTTTTCGTCAATCAAAAAATATTCCTGCTCGGCGCCCACGGTCGAATAGACCTGCTTGACCGCCGTGTTGCCCAAGAGGTGCAAAAGCCGCACGCCTTGTTTGTTGAGCGCCTGCATACTGCGCAGGAGGGGGGTTTTCTTGTCCAACGCCTGCCCGTTGAAACTGCAGAACGCGGTGGGAATGCACAAGGTGTTGTCCTTGATGAACGCGTAGGACGTGGGATCCCACGCCGTATATCCGCGTGCTTCGAAGGTGGCGCGCAGGCCGCCCGAAGGGAAAGAGGACGCGTCCGACTCGCCCTTGATGAGCGCCTTGCCCGAAAAGGCGAAGATGGCGCCGCTTTCCGCGTCGGGGTCGAGGTCGAGGAAGGCTTCGTGCTTCTCGGCGGTGATGCCCGTCATGGGTTGGAACCAATGGGTGTAGTGGGTGGCGCCTTGTTCGACGGCCCAATTCTTCATGGCCTCGGCCACGGCGTTGGCCACTTCCAAGGGCAAGGGCTTGTGCATCGCCTTGCACTCGTGCATACGGCGGTAGACGGTTTCGTCCAACCGCGCCCGCATTGCTTCGTCGTTGAATACTTTGCTACCGAATAGTTTGGTCGTTATCATCACGCTCTCCTTCTCTCAGTTTACCTTGCGATCTACGCCAATGACACCGCGCACCTGCAAAAACTTGTTTTTGAGGGCCGCCAAAGTGTCCGTGCTGTCCACCTGCACCGTCAAATTGATGACGGCGTTTCCCTTGCGCTTGTCGATGCCCGCGCCCAGCGACGTGAGGGTGACGGCGCTGCTCATGGTATTGATTACCCCACATACGTCCCCCACGAGTTGCGGCCTATCCACGGCGATGATGCACAGCGACACTTGGAATTTGCCCGCCGCTACGCCCGCCCATTCGGCGGGCAAAAGGCGTTCTTTCTCTACGCTGCGGACGTTGATGCAATCCACGCGGTGCACGCTGATGCCCCTGCCGCGGGACGTATAGCCCACGATACGGTCGCCCGGCACGGGCGAACAGCACCGTCCCAAGCGCACCAGCATACCCGACTGGCCGTTGATGAGAATGGCTCCGTCCGAGGGCTTGGCTTGCGTGAAGCGCGGATTGACCTCGGCGGCTTCTTGCGGCAACTCCTTTTCTTTCTCTTGCTCCTCGCGGTACATCGCGATGAGTTTTTGCACCACTTGGCCGTTGGTCAATTCGCCGTAGCCGATGGCGGCGTACACGTCGTCCACGTCCTGCAAGGCGAAACGCCGACTGATATTCTGCATCCATTCGGGCACCAAGAGGTCTTTGGGATTGTAGCCGCGATGGCGGCACTCCAACTCGAGCATCTGCTTGCCGATGGCGATATTTTCCTCGCGCATATTGCGCTTGAAATAGCCGCGGATACGACTGCGGGTAGAACTGCTCTTGACAAATTTCAGCCAATCCCTGGAGGGGCCTTTGCCGTTGGTGATGACCTCTACGATGTCGCCTGTCTGCAACTGCGTAGACAGAGGCACCATACGCGAGTTGACCTTGCCGCCCGAGCAACGCTCGCCCACTTTGGAGTGAATGGCGTAGGCGAAGTCCACGATGGTACTGCCCGCGGGCAGCACGATGACGTCGCCCTTGGGCGTGAAGACGAACACTTCGTCCGAGAAGATGTCCGACTTCATGGTATCCATCAACTCGCGGCTGTCCTTGACGTCCGCTTCGGCCTCCATCACCTTGCGTATCCACTCGATTTTTTTATCGAGGGTGTTGTCCGTCTTGCCGTCCTTGTATTTCCAATGCGCGGCCACGCCGTATTCGGCGATGCGGTGCATTTCTTTGGTGCGGATCTGCACCTCGAAGGGTGCGCCGCCGGGGGCCAGCACGGTGGTGTGCAGACTTTGGTAGTTGTTGGGTTTGGGGGTGGAAATATAGTCCTTGAAGCGGCCCAAAAGGGGCTTCCACAGGTTGTGCACGATGCCCAACACGTCGTAGCAACGGCTCGGCTCGCCGTCCACGATCACCCGCAGGGCCACCAAGTCGTATATCTCGTCGATGCCGCATTGCAACCGTTGCATTTTGCGATAAATGCTGTAGAAGTGCTTGCTGCGGCCGTTGATTTCGTATTTCAGATCGGTCTCTTTGAGCGCCGCGTCCAACTGCGCGATCATTCTGGTCACGAAGGCGTCGCGCTCGTTCTTTTTGGACGCGATCACTTCGCGCAGACGATTGTATTCGACGGGATAGAGGTAGCGCATACACAGGTCTTCGAGTTCGCTCTTGATCTGCATGATGCCCAATCTCGCGGCGAGGGGCGCGTACACGTCCAAGGTCTCCTGCGCGGTTTCGATCTGCTTCTCGGGCTCCACGTTGGCGAGGGTGCGCATATTGTGCAGTCGGTCGGCCAATTTGAGAATGACGACGCGCAGGTCGTGGCACATGGCCAACAGCATCTTGCGCAGGTTTTCGGCTTGCGCCTGCTGTTTGCCCGAAAAGTTGATTTTGGCCAACTTGGTCACTCCTTCCACCAAAAACACAACTTCCTCGCCGAACTCGGCTTTCATTTCGTCGTGCGTGCAGGGCGTGTCTTCCAAGACGTCGTGCAATAGGGCCGCTTCCACCGTGGCCACGTCCATACCCATTTGAATGACGATTTCGGCCACCGCCATGGGGTGAATGATATAGTCCTCGCCCGATTTGCGCTTTTGTCCCGTGTGCTTTTCCTTGGCAAAGAAATAGGCCTTGCGAATGAGCGAGGCTTCTTCCGCCGTATATACGGCGTCCACTTTGTCCAAAAATTCTTGTTCGGTCAAACTCTTTTTCGTCATAGCCCTAAGATGATTGCAAGGCGTCGGCCACGAGGGTGGCCATATTGCGATTGCTGGTGATGAAGTCCACGTCCAACGCCGTCGCGTCGTAGATGGCGCAATAGGCGTCGTCCACCGTCCACACGCCCACGGCAAGCCCCGCGTCGTGGAAGGATTTTACGCGATTTTTGCCCTTGGTTTCCTGCCGATACAAGTACTTGTGGTCCGCAGTTATCCCTATACGTGCACGGATTAACGCGTCCATCAGGTCGTCTTCCCCGATGGATTGGCCGTAGATGCGCCGATAGATTTTGCGCCAGCCGTCGGCGATGATGAGCATACACTCGATATCCGCGTTTTGCGTGCGCACGTACTCCAATTTGTCCAGGTTGAACGAAACGATGGTGCTACGCACCCCGCTGCGTTCGATGGCGGACAGCAACTTCTGCATACCGGCCTCGCTCATAGCCGCGTCTTTTATCTCCACCACGGCCGCCTTGCCGCCCTCTTTGCACGCCGCAAGGTACGCGTCGAAGGTGGGGGCGCGTTGGTCTTGCGCCTTTCGGAGCGGGCGCGACAGCACGTCCGTACTGTCGGCTTCGTGCACGTCGGCGATGCCTTTCACCGCGTTTTTGTCGTGCATACACACCAATACGCCGTCTTTCGTCTCCCACACGTCGGTCTCAATCCCCCAAAAGGTGTCTTGCTTGGCGGCATTCCGGAAAGCGGCTTCGGTGTTTTCGCCTACCGTCACGGTTTGCCCGTTCTCTTCGACCAAGCAATAGCCTCTGTGCGCGATATAGCGGACGGTGGCCGTCTTCTCGCGGACGGCGGCTTGGTCCAACTTGGCCACCTCTTTTTGCATATTGACGCAGGCGACCGCGCCGAGTGCCAGGCACGCTACGAGCAACAGACAGACGAGGCGTTTCATGGCGCTAATCGACGAAGCGGCATAAGCGCACGTCGTACCCCGCTTCGAGTAGGGCGTCGCGTTTGGCTTCGGCGTAGTCCAGCCGATTGTAGAGGGCGTACACGCACGAGCCCGCGCCCGTCATGGCGATATGCAAAGACCGTAGGTCTTGCAAGGCCTTGGTCGCCGCGCCGATGGCGGGGCAACGCGTAGAGCACACGCCGTAGAAGTTGTTGCATTGATATATCTTGGTGTTGCGTTCGGCGCGCAGCAAAGACAGTATCTCGTCCGTGTTGACGGGATTGGGCTTCTTGCCCATGCCGTCGTATCCCTCGTAGGCCTCGACGGTGGAGACGCTCTCCTCGGGGATCACCAGCAAGGCGTACATCAAGGGAAGGGTAGGTAGCAGTTGGATTTTCTCGCCGAATCCGCCCACACGCGCGAGCCCGCGATACAAGAGGAAGGTCACGTCCGAGCCGAGTTCGGCGGCCAACGGCATTAGCGCCGCCGTGTCCACGCCGTACAGCACGGACATACCCAAAAGCACGGCCGCGGCGTCCGCGGCAGAGCCGCCCAGCCCCTTGCCGACGGGGATCTCTTTTTGGACCACGATATCCACGCCGTTGGTGTCGAAGGCGGCCACGAACGCTTTGGCGGCCCGCAAGGCGTTGTCTTCCACGCCCTCTTCCCACTTGAGGTTGGTGGTGCAGTCCTTGTCGCGCCGCGCCGCGAGGTACACGGTGTCGTGCAGATCGATGGTCTGCATCAGGGAATCTATCTCGTGCAGACCGCGTTCCTCGTCCCTCTCGCCGATGGACAAAGTGATATTGATTTTTCCGTATGCAAGTACATTAAGTTTTTTCATAGATACAGTATAGCATAATTTTCGCCCCGATGTATAGCCCCGAGGGGTTTTGTCAATGATTTTTTTGCAAAAGAAGCGAAAAAAGGGAGGCAGATATGAGCAAAAAAGCAATCAAGTACATAATTTCGGCCCTCGTGGCGGCCCTCGCGCTCGCGGTCATCGCCGTATTGGCGGTGGGTTGCGGCAACCCGAACGACGAATATTTGCGCCTGCATATACGCGCCAACGGCAACAGCCGAGAGGAACAGGCGGTCAAACTCGAGGTGCGCGACGCCGTGGTCGCCTATCTCACGCCCCTTGCAGAGGGGGTGAAGACCAAACGCGAAATGCAGAGGTTATTGTCCGATAAATTGGACGAAGTGACGCGAATTGCCGATGACGTACTACGGCAAAACGGTTACGTGTACACATCCAGCGCCTATTTTTCGTACGAGGAGTTTCCCACCAAAACCTACGGGGATCTCACGCTCGAAAAGGGCTATTACGACGCGCTTATCGTCGAATTGGGCACGGGTGCGGGCGATAATTGGTGGTGCGTGGCGTTTCCCCCGCTGTGTTTTGTGGCGGGCGAAGACGTCGAGGGGGACGAAGTGGTGTATCGTTCGGCCATCGCCGAGTGGTTTCGCAAAAATTGCAAATAGGGGTTGTCGCCCTTATGGGCGGCTTCGGGGCGAAAAACTGCGAATACATAAAGGAAGGGAAGATATGAGAAGAAGAAACGCATTGATCGTTATGTGTATGTTGTGGGTGTGCGCCGTGGCCTTGGTGGCGTTCGTGCCCGCCCCCGAGACGGCGGACGCCGCCGCTCTCAAACAGGGTTCCACCGGCTCGTTGGTGCGCACGGTGCAGACCAAACTCAAAAATTGGGGCTATTACACGGGCACGGTAGACGGCGTGTACGGCGCCAAGACCGTGGCGGCCGTCAAGTATTTTCAGCGCAAAAACGGCCTCACGCAGGACGGCGTGGTCGGTCCCGCCACGGCGGCCAAGATGGGCGTCACCTTGTCGTCCTCGGGTACGACGGGTTACAGCAATTCGGACGAATATCTGTTGGCGCGGTGCGTGTACGCCGAGGCGCGGGGCGAGCCTTACGTGGGACAAGTGGCGGTGGCGGCGGTCATTCTCAACCGCGTCCGTAGCAGCAGTTTCCCCAACACCATTTCGGGCGTCATCTACCAAAGCGGCGCCTTTACGTGCGTGGCCGACGGCCAAATCAACCTTACGCCTAACGATAGCGCGTTCAAGGCCGTGCGCGACGCGATGAGCGGGTGGGATCCCACCAACGGGTGCTTGTACTACTACAACCCCGCCACGGCGACCAGCAAGTGGATATGGTCGCGCGAGGTGCATCTCACCATCGGCCGTCACAGTTTTTGCGTATAGGAGGTGGGTATGGACGTGGCGAAAAGAACGCCGAAATGGATGATCGGCTTGGCAATCGTATTGGCGGTGACCGCTATCGCCTTGGGCGTCGCTTGGGGCGTGACGAGTAGACGTGCGCAGGCCGAGACCGCTCGGCTCACGACGCGGCTCGAAAACGGATACAAACAAAACTACTATCAACTGTGCTACAACGTGGGCAACCTCTCGGCCTATCTCAACAAGTTGACCGTGGCGGCCTCGCCGACCATGCAAATGCAACTCTTGGGGCAAATCAACGGGGAAGCGGCGGCGGCAGGCGCGGCCTTGGCGGCGTTGACCTCGGTGGACGACGACGCGCGCAAGACGACCAAGTATATCAACCAAGTGGGCGACTATTGCCTGCGGTTGCAGTACGCTCTGGCCGAGGGCGGCACGCTCGGACAAAAGGAAAAGGAGAACTTGGCGGCGCTCTATACCGTCATTATGCAGATGGAAGCGGGCTTGGACGAGGTCAAAACGCAGGTAGACCAAGGCAACTTCGACTTCGTGGGCGCCGAGGAGAACAACGTTTTCGCCCGCACGGTGGCCTCGTTCGAGGCCGAAACGGTGGCGTACCCCGCCCTTATCTACGACGGTCCCTTCTCGGACGCGCTGGACCGTGCCGAGCCGCTGGGCTTGACGGGCGAGGCGATCACACGCGAGGACGCCGAGGCCAAAGTGGCCCTGTACCTTCCCACCGAATATACCCTTTCCTACGCGGGCGACCTGAGCGGCAAGATAGAGGCCTACCGCTTCGAGGCCGAGACGGCGTACGGACGTTACTACCTCGACGTCACCAAGACGGGCGGGCACTTGCTCAACCTGTCCGCGGACGCCGAGCCGCAGGACACCGTCTACACCGCCGAGGAATGCAGCGCCTACGGCTTGGGGTATCTCGAACGCATCGGCCTCGAGGGAATGCACGCGGTTTGGGCGTCCAACTACAACAGCGTCTACTATATCAATTACGCCTACACCGAGGGCGACGTGGTGTGTTATAGCGACCTCGTCGTGCTCAAAATCAACGCCGAGACCAAGACCTTGGTGGGCGTAGAGGCGCGCAACTACCTGATGAACCATCGCGCCCGCACCATCGCCGCGCCCGCCGTGACGGCCGCCGAGGCCGAGGCCGCGGTCAGCCAAAACGTACGAATTGATGGGGTACGTATGGCCCTAATTCCGACCGAAGGCGGCGACGAGCGCCTCACCTACGAACTGTCGGGCACCACCTCGGACAATCGCTATTTCATCTACGTGGACGCCCAAACGGGCCGCGAATACAAGATCCTCCGCGTCATCGACAGCACCGAAGGTCAACTGCTACTATAAGCGGCAAAATCCTTTCAAAAAAGAAAAACCGCACTTTGCGTGTTACGCAAGGTGCGGTTTTATATCCGTAAGAGGGGATAGACGCGGCGTCGTATCGCGGCAAAAAGGCGTCCGGTACGCCGAGGCGAATGCGGCAAGTCGCCGTTCGATAGCGTGCGACGGTGCTTTTGCTCCGATTATTGCCCGCGCACCACGCCCACGAATAGCCCCGCGTCTATCGCGCCGAAGAAGCGGCTGTCCGTGCTGCTGCCTCGGTTGTCGCCCAGCACGTACACGCGCCCCTCGGCCACTTTGGTAGCGGATACGGGGTATACGGTATATACCTTTTCGCTACCATGCGCCTCGGCGTAGGCCTGTGCGTAGGCCGTCGTGGCGTCGTCCAATTCGTTTTTGTTGAGCATCAGCAGATCTTCCTCGACCGCCGTGCCGTTGCGGTATAGCCGCACGAGGTTGGCGCCCTCCGCCTGTTCGGCGCGCAGTTCCACCGTGTCGCCGCCCAAGGCCACGACGCGCTTCACCAATATGGAGTAGCCGCCGCTGTATTTTTCGGGTATTTTCAATCCCCATATCGGCATACTGCGCGCAAATCCGTTGCCGCCGTAGTATTCCGCCGAGGGCAGTTTCTCGTCTTCGCGCAGTTGATCGGTGACGAGGAAGAAACACGCCACGTCGCCCACTTGGGGTTTTTGGGTGGTATTGACGTAGATGAGTTGTCCGTCTTTGAGCGTGGGGCTCATACTGCCGCCGCTGACCACGAGGGGGCGGAACCACATAAAACGCACCGTCGTGACGCCGAGGAAGACGACGGCGACGGTGACGACGCACAAGGCGACGATGGCGATAATTTGTAACGAACGTTTTTTCATAATCTCTTTTTTGACGCGTTTGCGCCTCGCCGGTTCTCCGTGTTTCGAGCGGTGAGCGCATAGGTTTCGCAGGTGTAAACGGGGCGTTTCGAGCGAGGTTTCGCCCCCTCGTCCGCGCCTGACGGGCATCCGTCGGCGGTTTGCCTTGCCGAAGGCGCATCTTCGCGCCCCCCGAACTCTATATCTTGTGTCCTTTTGCGCCCATTGTACCGCAAAACGGCGCAAAATAGGCGATTTGGGGCAAAACTTAATAAAATCTTAGCCATAATACACCTTGCAACTTAATGAAAAAAATGGCATAATAAGGCGAACTATTCTCTTTGCGCGTATAATATATATACTATTGTGTGTATTGCGTGTGAAGTCGGTGATAAAATCGTGAAAAGCTTGTCTGCCGAGGCGCCCAGGGCGCCCTTGGCGCATAAGAAGGAGTAGATATGAGACACAACGTCCAATCCAACCAATCCAATCAGTCGAAGACAACTCGCACAGCCGCCGTCGTAGCGGTGCTGCTTTTGATATTGACGGTCACGGCCGTCATCGCCCTCTATGCGGTCAGCGCCGACCTTGCGGCCGCCTCGGGCGCCGCCTACGCCCAATCGTCCGCGTCGGACGCCAACGTGATGGATGGTAGCGCGTTCCTCGACCAGGCCAGCGCCGAGGATTGGAAGTACTACTATATCGACGGCTCCACCTATGATCCTTCTTCGAGTTTCGCCGACAGTTCCGATATCGGCAATTTCTCTATCTCTTCTCCCATCGCCGGCAGTTACTTCACCGCTTGGCAAGAAGAAGATAACAACGACGGTAATTCCAATCCGTACAACCAAGCTTCGGACGGTCTCTATTACGACAACAAAGGCATTACTTCGGGCGCCACTTTGATGCGCGCTTGGATCAATTTCAAAATCCCCAACAACCTTTTGCGCGTGATGAAGCTCGGCCTCGTGTCTATCTCCACCGCCGCCACCGTGGGCACCAGCTCGTCCTCTTCGTGCGCTTGTGCCGCCGCCGCCATCAACTTCGGCTCCGCGGCGAAGAGTTCTTCTTCGCAGTACAACGGTACGGGCGTTTCTTTCTCCACCGCGCAGTCGAACGGCGGTTCCAACGGTTCGGATTCCACCGGCGTCAGCAAGACGATTTCCGCCTCGGACGTGGCCACCGCCGTGTCCGGTCTCAGCGAAGGCAGCGCCTATATGTACGTGTGCTATTCCATCGGTCACGACGGCTACTTCAACCTCTTCGGTACTTGGTGGATCGCCGCCAATACCTACGTCAAGAACGCCAGCCTTTCCATGACCATCGCCCAGCCCAAAATCAAAGTCGGTTTGTCCACGCCCACCACGGCCGGTCAAGCGGGCAACCGCGCCAATATCTACCAAAAGGTAACGGTCAACAGCTCCGCCGTCAGCCAGACCGACTGGTCCACCTACACCTTTACCAAGTACAATAGCACCTTCGCCGTGTCGGCCACCGCGGATACCTACTACAACGGGCCCACCCTCTACCGCGGTACCAGCGGTTCTTTGTCCTCTACGTTCGGCACGGCCATGAGCGGCACCAGCTGCACCGTCAACTTGTCCAATATGGTCAGCACGTACAAGCACAACGGATATATAGCGGCGTACTATACACCCAAGAGTTACACGCTGTATTTGTACGATATGAACGGGGTGACGGGCGGTAGCGCATTTACGTTCTCGTCGTACAATGGTACGGACGGTACCTACGGCAAATACAAGACCTATACGATTTACCACGACAACACCTTCAGCATCCCCGTCGCCAGCACGATAGGCTCCAACGTGGGCAGTTTCGCCAAGTGGGTGAAGATTTCCGGTCCCGGCGCGGCCAGCTACGGCGACGGCCAATCCATCGCCGGCAACCTGATTACGGGCGAAATGAAGTACAAGGCGTCGTTCGCATCTTACGGCATACAAAATACGCCCACCGGGCAGAAATACTACGACCAGTGGGACACGAGCGCCCGTACCTACTACGTTACGGGCAACGCTACGTTCGGCAAGTCGGACGAGGCTCTCGCGGGCACGCACTACAGCACCATTACCATCACCTATGATGCGTTTTCGGGCTACAAAGGCGTCAACAGTTCGGGTACCGTGTCCTATACCATCGACGGCGTGTATGCCAAATACACTTCCGGCCCCCTCAACGGCGTGGAGATAGCCTTGGACGTAGCCAGCGGTACGCGCACGTACAAGTTGCCCTATTGTTGCGGCAACTACTACATATACAGCAGTTGGAAATATTCGCCCACGCAATATAATATTAAGTGGTACAAGAGTGACCAATCGACCATCATCAGCCAGCCGGGTAGTGAAGTCAGCGGCTATTTTACTTATTATTTGGCGGGCACCAGCATCGCGGGCGCCCAGTTCCCCTACCCCAGCGGTTACGTTTCGTCCGGTTACGTCTTTGCCGGTTGGTATACCAAGGGTACCAACACCCTCAAGATGAGCATCACGACGAGCGATACCGGCAACAAGGAGTTGTATTTTAAGCAAGAATATTATAGGAAAACGTGGACTACCGCCGGCGGTTATGTCGATGGTAATAGCTCCGGTACATACAGCGGTAGTACTACTTTGGATTGGGGCTCCTATTGCGGCAATATTTCGGGTAGCTATGGTTATTCCTATTCAATTAGTGTGAGCACCAATGCGGTCACCAATGGCATTTACGTACGATTAGATCGTAATAATGGTGTTCGTAGCAGTACTTATACTATCAGTTGTGGCACGCTGACTTTGAGTGCTGGGGGAACCAGCAAAACGGCGTCCGGTACCGCTTATTATGAAAAAGGTGGTTCGGCCTGGCCGTGGTCCGGCGGTTGTGATGAGACGCGTTACAGTAGCATTTCCGCACAGTCCTGGTCCGGTATCAGCGGCAGATCGGTTGCGCTTAGTTGGAGTTGTCCATATAGCAATGGTGGCGGCTACACTTGGGTCAATCATTGCATCAAGAGTTGCTCGGCTGTGACCTTTACCGCTGACATCAGTTTGTCGCGTTCTAGTCAGACCGCCGTGCGCAAAGTGACGTACACCGGCGGCGGCACTAATTATTATACGTACGTAAAAAGCGGCGACACCGTGTACGTTCCCGCCGCCGTATTCGGCACCATATCGGCGGGCAAGCGGTTTGACGGGTGGAAAAACGGTTCCACCTTGTACAATTACGCCAGCGGCTCCTACCAAAAGTCGATAAGCGTCTCCTCGGATACCACGCTCACCGCGTCGTTCACCACCGAGAACTACGTCATACCCACCTACGACGTCTATTTCTGCAACGATACGGTCAAAGGCACGCTGACAGCCGCGCAGAAGAGCGCCTATCTCACCAATAGCAAGATATCCACCGGCAACAAAGTGAAGATATGTCGCGCGCCGCTCTATACGGCGCACGGCTCCAACGTCGATTTGTCAAGCGTTTACGAAAAAGCGGCGGGCGCCTATTCGGGCGGCACCGACGCCGAGATCAACAACCCCAATTCGGACGACAACTTCACCCAAAAGGGTTGGTACACCGACGACAGTTGTTCTTCGTCCGCCGGCAGTTCGGTCGGCAGTTCTCTCACCAAATCGGCCAACCCCTACTACCTCAAGTGGACGTTGGACGCACCCGCTTTGTCCGGTCTCGTCTCCAGCCCCACCGCCGTCAATTACGGCGAGGGCTTCCACGATTTGGACAGTTATATCACGTTGTCCATGGGCGACAACAGCGCGTCTTTCCCCGCCTATACCGAGAAGGTGTGGGTGCCCAGCAGCGGCAGCAACAACTTCTGGTTCAACGGCAGCAGTTACGCCACGTTCAACGATACGACCAAGTTGTACACCTTCGACGAGAAGTACAATCGTATCTACGACGTCGGCGCCAGTTATTATAGCGGCAACAGCACCAAGGTCTACTACTACTGCATCGGTTATTCCGTCATCAACGTAGCCGGTACTTGGCTCATCAGTTGCTCCGCCACCAGCTCCACGTCGGGCACCAACCGCGTGGATCCCGTCATCAATCCCATCGCGTTGACCTTGACGTTCAACCAGACTTCGGCGTATTACAAGGCCGCCGCCTACGACATTGCCGACCTCATCACGGTCTCGGCCGCCAACGGCGTGCCCGCCAATACGTACGCCATCGAAAAGAGCCGCGACTGCACTTGGTACGGATACAACTCCACGACGCCCTCTTCTTCCGTCAAATATTACGGCGGCGTCCAGCTCGGCACGCCCGCCACCAGCTTCACCAGACGCAACAGCGCGTTTTCCGACTCTCGTACGGATTACTACGCCAACTCCATTCGCAACGCGGGCACCTACACGATGAGTAGTTACTATATTCTCAAGAAGAGTGCCGACAGCAGCAGCACGTCCTCTTCGGACGAAAACCTCAACTATATTTGGTCCAACACGACCGACAGCGACAAGCGCAAGTTGGTGACCAACAGCAGTACCCAATTCACGGTGCTGCCCATTTCGCTTACCCTCACCGCGCTCACCTATTACAAGGACTTCGGCACCACCACCACGACCAACAAAAAGACGTTCTACAACGAGGCCTCGTCCGGCTATCCCAGCTACGACCCCACCAAGTTGTGCCTTGACGTCGCCGGCTTGCACGCCAACGACGCAGGCAACTCCACCTACAACGCCATCGCTTCGGCCTTGTCCGTCGGCTCGAAGACCGCGGCGGGCAACTACGATATGCTCTTGACGGAGAGCAATATCGACGCCTACGTGCGCAACAACTATGCTATCACGGTCAAGGGCGCGTGTATGTACGCCACTCTGGCCAACGCCGTCAAGAACGCCTACTATTCGCACACCTTCGACGCCACGCTTTCGGGCGGCGTGTACACCATTCCCCACCTGTACGACATCGAGCCCAAGGCCATCTCCATCTCCGCCACCAAGAGCGGCTTGGACAGCAGCAATAAGGGTACTTTCGACGGCAACGTCCACGGCTACACCTTGGCCTTTACGGGCTTGGTCTCGGGCAGCAACGTGCGCTTGGTCAAAGTGCTGACCTCGGGCAGAACGGGCACCATGACCTACGGCGGCAATACCGTCAACTACAAGGACATCACGTCCGCCGCCGCCAGCTACACGGTCGGCATGAAGGACGCGGGCAGCTACAGCTACACCGTCGCCGTGACCGAGGGCACCAACGCCTTGGTCGTTCCCGTCAACAAAAGCTTCTTCGATCCCACGACCGACTACGCCGTGGGCGATTACGTCATCTACGACACCGACCTCACCGACAACACCGCCGGCAAGGCCTATCGCTGCAAGGCGGCGCACACCGCCGGCGCTTGGACCGCCTCCCACTTCGAGGAAGTGTCCGTCGGCACTCTCACCAACTACGCCGTTTCCAATGCGTATCTCACCACGCAATCCTGGACCATCAACAAGAAGGCCCTCACCATATCGACCTCCAACGTAGGCGCGGCCACCGGCTCCGCGTATGCCGCCGCCGCACGCGGCTACAACGTCCAATTCGTCGGTCTCGTCCTGCGCTCGGGCGACAGCGACGGCTCGGGCGAGGCGGTCAAGATCACCTATTCCACCGGTTATACCTCGGGCGGCACCACCTACGCGGCTTTTGCCACGCATACGGCGTTGGTGTCCAATAGCACCGTCATCAAGACGGGCACCAACTACGCCTTCACGTCCACCAACGCGGGCACCTACGGCGTGTCCTTTACCGCCGTAGCGCAGACCTTCTCGGACGGCCAAACCACTAACACGGGCTTGCAGAGCCTGTACGTCTCGGATAGCAAGTACTATCGCGAGACCGCTTTCGGCACCGCCACGGGCACCAACTACAGCATCAGTCAGACCGCCAACTACACCATCGCCAAGAAGGCCTTGACCGCCACTTGGAAGAAGAGCACCGACTCCACCACGGTCACCACCGCGCAGAGTTACGAGTACACGGGTAGCGCCTACGGCTACAACCTCACCGTGAGCGGTTTCGTGGCGAATGAGGCCGTGGACAACGTCGCCTTGACGATGAGCGTCACCAGCAAGGCCAACGGCACGCTCAAAAAGGCCGCCGCCGCCGATACTTCCGTCACCAACAGCAGTTATTACCGCATGACCAACGTGGGTACGTACACCTGTACCGTTTCGTTGGGCACGCACACCAACTACACCCTCACCACCTCTACCCTCAACTTCACCATCTACACCAAGACGGTCAACGTCACCAAGTGGCTCCTGGTGCCCGGCAACATCGGCAACAGCAGCACGGTGGAGCAGGTCAGCCAAGCGGCCTACGCGGGCTATGGCGTCAACCGCTCGGACAGCACCGTAGAGGTTAACTATTGGGGTGCCAACTGGACGTTGCTCGCCTTGGGCGCCAACAAGGTTTCGGGCGACACCACCACCGCGATGGATTACTATTCGGACGAGTTCGACGACGTGTTCGGCCACTATTACAAACACCGCGCCTACTCGGTAGGCTACGTCGTCAGTTACAACGGCACCTTCTACCGTTGCAAGACCGCCATCGCTTCGGGGCAGAACTGGACAGCGGCCAACTGGGAGACCTTCTCCACCGCCTACAGCGCGTCGAGCACGTATGCGTTGGGCGCGTACGTCAAATATGATAATAAGGTGTGGAAATGCACCACGGCCATTCCTACCGCCGAGGCTTGGAATGCCGACCATTGGACCAACATTCTGCCCAGCTTCACCAACAACCAAAAGAAAGACGCGGGCACCTACACCGCCGAGGCGGTGACGGGCAGCCACAACTATACGCTTAACGTCAAAACGCAAAGTTGGAAGATCAACACCGTCGCGTTGACGGTTTCGGCATATCGTCCCTACGACGACGACATCGTTTTCAGCACGACAAAAGCCTATCAGCAAGGTGCCTACGTGCAATATAACGGCGGGTTGTATTATGCCAAAAGCAATTTGGCCGCCGGCGCTTGGAACTCGTCCAACTGGACGGCGTGCACTTCCGCCGCCTATGCTGCCAGCCACTCCTATTCGGTGGGCAACTATTGCGTGTACAACAACCAGCATTGGCGTTGCACCAAAGCCTATACGTCGGATAGTTCCGCCACGTGGGTAGCCGCCAACTGGGTCAACATCAGCGGCCGGAGCGCTACTGATAACGCCGGCCCCTACGTGGGGGTGTACAGCAAAAACAATTACGGTTTCGCCATCAACCTTAATTCGCAAGGTTATGCTATGGCTGTGCCCACGTTCAGCAGTACGACGCAATATTACACCAACCAATACGTTATTTATAGTGGCAATTACTATCGCTGTACGGCCAATGCCAAGGGCGAATGGTCTTCCGTTTCGTCCAAGTTTACGGCGGTGACCGCGTTGGAGGCATGCGCGCAACGCAAATTGTTGGTCAACTACGTATGGTCGTCTGACTACACAAGTTTCCGTTTCTCCAACAGCAACGGCAACGTGACCTACAGCGCCGACGTCGGACATAAGTTCACCGCCATCAATGCGGGCACCTATTCGGTGACCGTAGGTTCCAACAACAACAACTACACGATGACCGCCGTCACCAAGACCATCACCATTCGCAAGCGTCAGGTCACCGTGGATTGGAACGGCAACGCCAGCCAGACCTACACGGGTAGCGCGCTGTCGTTCAACCCCACCCTCGGCGGCACCATCTCGGGCGACACGGTCAGTTTGACCGCCGCCAGCGGCAAGACCTGCTCTACCTGCACCTCTACCAACGGGCGCACCGTCACCAACAGCGCCACCAACGTGGGCAACTACGTTACTTGGGTCACCGCGCTCGCGGGCACGTCGGCCGCCAACTATTGCTTGCCCGGCAGTTATACCTCGGGCACCAATACCTACAACGGCACCTACAGCGCCGTTACGTCCTACGACGGCACCGACTACCATAGTACCTATCACAAGAATTGGGCCATCACCGCAAGGCCGTTGACCATTACCCTCACCACGACGGCGAGGACGTACACGGGTGCGGCGCAGTCGGTCATGACCATCAACGTCACCAATATGGTGGGCGCCGAGACCTTGAGCCTCAACGTGGCGCACACCGACAAGATCATCGGCACCAACACCAACCTCACGGGTTCGGGCTACGCGATGGCTTCCAAGACGGGCGCCAGCATCAGCAGCAACGTGGTCACCTTCACCTCGTCCAATACGGGCAGCACGTCCAACAACACCTCCAGACAGGTGTCTTTCAACGTGGTCAAGGCCGGTACCTATACCTTCACCGTTACCCTCAGCGGTATGAGCAACTACACGATCAAGTCCGACTCAACGGGCTACTCCTCGGGGCAGGCCACCGCGGCCGCCACGATGAGTCAGGCCGCCCTGACGCTCACTTGGGCGGGTACGGGCAGCACCACCTACGACGCGACGGCGCACGGCGTCAACGTCACCTTGGCCGGGCTCAAGAACAGCGAAAAAGCCGTCTTTGCGGTCACCTCTACCTACGCGTCCAACACCTTGGTCAACGCGGCGGGCGTGGCCAACGGCACCTATAACTTCCGTTCCACCAACGTGCGTATCTCCGGTGGCGCCGTGGCCGCCTACTCTGTGACGGCCGCCACCCTTGCCACGGGTTCGCCCACCGCGTTCAATACGGCTACCGCGTATGCCGTGGGTGCGTACGTGTACAACAATACCAATTACTACGTGTGCGTTGCGGCGCATAGCGCGGGCAATTGGGTTGACAGCCACTTCCAGTTGGCCGCCGATCCCAACAACTACACCGTCACCGCCAACTTGGGCGCCGCCACCAACTATACCATCAACCAAAAGGGCGTCACCCTCACTTGGTCGGGTGCGGGTTCCTGCACCTACGACGGCAGTAAGCACGGCGTAGGCGTGACGGTCGCGGGCTTGCTGGAGAACGCCGTGTTTGCCATCACCAGCGGCTATGCCGAGAATACGATGTACGCCGCGGCGGGCGTGGGCGACGGCTCCTATACCTTCCGCTCTACCGACGCGGGCACCTACACCGTCACGGCGGTATCCATCACCACCACGTCGGGCAAGGCCAACGCCAACAACTACGCCATCACCACCAATTTCGGCTCGTCCAACGCCAATACCAAGTACGTCATCAACAAGTCCGCCTTGTATATTACTTGGGCGGGCATGGGCTCCAAGACCTACAACGGCTCGACGTCCACCGTCACCGCCACCGTGGCCGGTCTCAAAAATAGCGAAAAGGCCGTGTTCGCGGTGACCACATCCTACGACAGCAATACGCTGGGTGCGTCGGCGGGCGTCACCAATGCGGCCTACAACTTCGTCACGAAGGCCAACGCGGGCACCTACAGCGTCACGGCGCTCACGTTGTCCTCTATCTCGAGTGGGCAGGCCAAGACGGCCAACTACTCCTTCACCTATGCGCCCGTGTTCAACAAGTCCACCGGCTATGCGGTAGGCGCGTACGTCTACTACAGCAGTAAGTACTACAAGTGCACCACCGCGCATTCGGCGGGCGATGATTGGAACGCGGCGCACTTCACCGAGACTACCTTGTCGGCCATGACGACCTACACCATCAACAAGGCCACCGTCACCCTCACTTGGTCGGGCACGGGCTCCTGCACCTACGACGGCGCCAAACACGGCGTCAACGTGCAGGTCGCGGGCTTGGTCGGCAGTGAAAAGGCCGTCTTCGCGGTCACGACGTCCGGCTATGCCGAGAACAGTCTGCGCAATACCACCACGGGCGTGGGCAACGCCTCGGGTTACACCTTCCGCGCCATCAACGCGGGCACGCACACTGTTACGGCGGTCAGCATCGAGTCCTCGGCCGTGTCGGGCACCGCCAATCCCGCCAACTACACCTTGACGGCCAATCTCGGCACGTCCAACGCCAACACCAAGTATATCATCAACAAGAAAGCGCTCACCGTCACTTGGTCGGGTGCTTCGGGTACGCACGCCTACACGGGCGTAGGCCAGGGCGTCACCGCCACCGTGGCCGGTTTGGTCGGTAGCGAGAAAGCCGTCTTCGCCACCACCACCACCTTCGCGGCCAACGGCGGCATCGTCAACGCGAACGGCGTGGCCAACGGCACCTACACCTATACGGCCACCAACGTGGGCACCTACAACGTGACCGCGCTCACCCTGTCCTCTATCAAGGGCGGTCAGGCCAGCAAAGACAACTATACCTTCACCAACAACGTGTCGGACGCCAACTGCCAGTACACCATCTCCGCCGCCACCATCACCATCACGTGGGCGGGCGCGGGCAGCGGCACCTACAACGCGACGGCGCAGGGCGTCACCGCCACCGTGGCGGGCTTGCAAAACGGCGAGAAGGCCGTCTTCTCCGTCACCACCACCTACGCCACCAACGCCTTGCGCGACGCCACCAACGGCGTGGCCAACGGCAGTTACGCGCTCAAGTCCACCAACGCGGGCACCTACACCGTGACGGCGGTTACGCTGTCCGCCATCAAGGGCGGGCAGGCATCTACCGCCAACTACACGCTGTCGGCCAACGTGTCGGACGCCAACTGCAAATATATCATCAACAAGGCCACCATCACCCTCACTTGGGTAGGCGGCAACGGTAGCGCCACCTACGACGGCGCGGCGCATGGCGTCAAGGTCAAAGTGTCGGGCTTGATCGGCTCCGAAAAGGCGGTCTTTGCCGTCAGTAGCACGGGCACGGTCTATCCCACCACTTCGGCGTTCTGCAAGGCCGACGGCGTGGGCAACGATACCACCACGGGCTACGACCTGACGGCTATCAACGCGGGCACCTACACCGTCACCACGGTCACGTTGTCCGACGTCAAGGGCGGTTCGACTCCCAGCAAGGACAACTACACCGTCACGCCCAACCTCGGCTCTTCCGCCGTCAATACCAAGTACGTCATCAACAAGAAGGCGCTTACCCTCACCTGGTCGGGTGCGGGCACCACGACCTACAACGGCGTGGCGCAATCGGTGTCCGTCACCGTGGCGGGCTTGGTCGGCAGCGAAAAGGCCGTCTTTGCGTCCACCGACAACTATGCGGCCAATACTTTGGTCAACACCACTTCGGGCGTCGCCAACGGCACCTACGCCTACAGCAGTATCAACGTGCGCGTGGTGGATTCCGCCGTGGCCGCCTATTCGGTGAGTTCGATCACCCTGTCTTCCATCAAGGGCGGGCAGGCCGTCAAGAACAACTATACCTTTACGTCCAACGTATCTACGGGCAACTGCAACCTCACCATCAACCGCGCCACCATTTCCATCGCTTGGAGCGGCGCGGGCAACGGTACCTACACGGGCACGGTACAGCAAGTCACCGCCACCGTGTCGGGCTTGCAGAACGGCGAGAAGGCCGTCTTCACCGTCACCGACACCTATGCCACCAACACCTTGGTGGATACGACTTCGGGCGTGGCCAACGGCAGTTACACCTTCTCGTGCACCAACGCGGGCACCTATAACGTGACGGCGGTGTCGTTGTCTTCCATCAAGGGCGGGCAGGCCTCTACCGCCAACTACAATACGCCCATCACGGCGAACATCAGTGACGCCAACTGCAAGAGAGTCATAGGCAAAGCCACCATCGTGCTCACTTGGTCGGGTACGGGCAGTCACGCCTACGACGGCAATACGCACGGTGTGGACGTGCAGGTTTCGGGCTTGCAAAACAACGAAAAGGTCATTTTCTCGGTCACGTCGACCTACGCTTCCAATACCTTATATAACGCCGCGGGCGTAGCCAACGGCACGGGCTATACTTTCCGTGCCACTCACGTGCGCGTGGTCGATTCGGCCGTCGCGGCCTACTCGGTCTCGGCCATCTCCATCGCCGCGGGAGGCACCGCCACCGCGACCAACTACCAGTTGGATATGGACGGCGCGGTCTCGGGCGTGCAGACGAGCATTCCCACCGCCAAGACGTCCTACACCATCAATCCCACCACGCTCACCGTCACTTGGTCGGGCGCGGGTGATTCCACCTACACGGCCGCGGCGCAAACGCTTACCGCCACCGTGTCCGGCCTCATCGGCACCGAAAAGGCGGTCTTCGCCGCCACGAATACCTACGCTTCCAACACCTTGGTCAACGCGTCGGGCGTGGCGGACGGTAGCTACACCTTCTCGTGCACCAACGTGGGCACCTACGACGTGACCGCGCTCACCCTGTCTTCGGTGGTGGGCGGCTACGCCACCAACTACTCGTTGACCAACAACGTGTCGACCGCCAACTGTCAAAAGGTCATCGGCAAGGCCACCATCGTGCTCACTTGGACGGGCGCGGGCAGCACCGATTACGACGGCAATACGCACGGCGTCAACGTACAGGTCTCGGGCTTGCAGGGCGGTCAAAAAGTCGTCTTGTCCGTCACGTCCGATTACGATTCCAACACCTTGTACAACGCGTCGGGCGTCGCCAACAACACGGGTTACATCTTCCGCGCTACCAACGTGCGCGCGGTCAGCAACGCCATCGCCGCCTACGCGGTGACGGCCATCACCATCGCCTCGGGCGGCACGGCCACCTCGGCCAACTATCAGTTGGATATGGACGGCGCGGTTTCGGGCAGACAAACCGCCATTCCCACCGCCAAGACGTCCTACACCATCAATCCCAAGGCCCTCACGATGAACTACACCGTCTACACGGGACTTGCCTACAACGGCAGCGTGCAGACAGGTCTCAGCCTGTCGGTCAGCGGTCTCGTCAGCGGTCAGACCGTCACCTTGGGCTACGCCTACACCTGCGGCAACACGACGGGCGTCAGCCCCGCCGCCGGTTCGGGCAAGACCTTGTCCGTCACCACAAGCGCCACGCAGACCTTCGGCGCCACGCACTACGGCACCTACACCGTCACCTTCGACAAGACCAAGACGGGCGACTTCTATTCCAACATCAAGACGGGCGGTAGCGTCAACCGCAACTACACCTATCCCGCCTCTACCGACGAAAGTTTCACCATCGGCCAACGCACGGTCACCATCGTGTGGACGACCGACGACTACGACGATTGGGACGGTCAACACGCCACGCCCTATTCGCCCTACCTCGGCATCGTGCGTGAGGTGTTCGCCTCCGTCGGCAACGCGGTCGGCTCGGACGTGGTCACCCTCACTTTGACGGGCAACCAGGCCGTGCTCAAAGGACAGTATCGCGCCACCGTCACGGGCTTCAGCGCCAACCCCAACAGCGACTACGCCCTGCCTTCCGACGCCACGTTGTACTTCGACTGGTCCATCACGGCGCGTCCTCTTAGCCTCAGCATCAGCACGGACAGCACCAAGACCTACACGGGCGCCGCGCAACAAGTGGCCACCGTCAATATTTCGGGCATTTGCGCCGACGAGTACGGCACCTACGATACCATCGGCTACGTCATCACCGTCACGGCGCAGGCCACGGGCACCACGACCACCATCACCAATTTGGGCGCCCGCTTCACCTCGGGCGGCGCCGCCATCACCAGCGGCAACGCCTACGGCACTTCGGGCACGGCGGCCGGCGTCTTCAACGCGGGCATTTCGGTGGTCAAGGCCGGTACCTACACCATCGAGGTCTCTCTCTCGGACGACCTCACCACCTATCCCGCCAACGACAACTACGAGATGACCTCGCAGAACGGGTCTATGACCGTCGCGCGTCGCACCGTCACCGTGGGTTGGGGCGCCAGCAACGGCGGCTCCAGCGTGTTCGACGGCAGTACGCACGGCGTCACGGCCACCGTCTCCGGCATCCAAAACAGCGAGACGATCGTCTTCACCGTCGGCACCAACAACTTCACCAACAAGGGCTTCACGAGCGGCACGACCAACGTGTCCAACGGCTCCTACAACTTCACGTCCGTCACCGCGGGCAGCTACTCGGTCAGCGGCATCACGCTGTCGAGCGTGGCGGCCGGCGCGGGTAGCGCCAACACGGCGTGCATCGCCTCCACCAACTACTCGTTGTCCGCTACGAGCGCGTCCTACACCATTTCCCAACGTCCTCTCACTATCACTTGGGACTATTCGGCGCCCTTCACCTACGACGGCGAATCGCATAGCGTCGCGGCCACCGCGGGCAATACGGTTGCGGGCTATCCCGTGTCCTTCGTCTATTCGGGCTCGGGCGTGCAATCGGCCACCGCCGTCGGCAATTATACCGCCGTCATCAGCGGTTGCTCGCCTTCGGTCAACTACCGCTTGCCCGTCAATTCGGGCACCGAGGCCACCGAGTACGCCAAACTCACCTTGGCATGGTCTATCGGCAAGCGCACGCTTACCATAGATTGGAGTACGGCTTCCAGCCTTATCTACGATATCTACGGCAACGCGCAGGGCATCAACCTGACGGTCGGCAATCTGGTCGCTTCGGACACCATCACGCTCAACTACGTCATCAACGGGTACTACTACACGACGGCGGGCGCGGTTTCGTCCAACGCCTACGCCGCCTACAACGATAGCGTGACCACCTCGGCGGTGGCCACCAGCATCACCTTCCCCGTCACGCGCGTCAACGCCGGCAGTTACACGACGTCCGTCGTGTCCATCGCCGCCACCAACGGCGGCAACGCCAATTACAATCTGCCCGCCAGCAACAGCGGCAGTTTTGCCATCGCCCAAAAGGTCATCGGCTTCTCTTGGGATTATTCGACGCCCTTCACCTACGACGCCACGGCCAAGACGGTCAACGCCACCGCTACGGGCGTCGCCGCGGGCACTACCTTGTCCTACACCTACTCCACCACGGGCGTATCTCCCGTCGTGGCGGCGGCCGCGGGCCATTCCAAGACGCTGGCCGGCACCTACAGCACGGTGGTCACCTCCATCAGCAGTGCGGGCACCGATTACCTCAACTACATTTTGGGCGCCGCTTCCACGCGCACCTTGGCGTGGGAGATTCAAAAGCGCACCCTTACCGTCAGTTGGAACGATCCCACCTTGGTCTACAACGGCAACGGCCAAGGTCTCACCGTCACCATCGGCAATATCATCGCGGGCGACGACGTGGGCTTCACCTCTACCATCACCAACACCTTGGACAGCAGTGTGACCAACGTCAACTTCGTCAATACTTCGTCGTCCACGTCGGCGGGCATCGCCACCTACGTCTACAACTTCACCGCTACCGCGCACGCGGGTACATATACTACCGCGCTCACGGGTATGGACGGCACGCACACCGAGAGTGCCAACTATCAAATCAGCGGCAGCAAGAACTACACCATCGCCCAACGCGAGGCCACCATCACTTGGACGCCCGACAGTTTGGCGACTTCTCTCGGCAACGCGGCCTTGGCCTGGACGTCCTATTCCACCACCTATAGCGGATTGCAACGCTCCGTCGTGCCCACCGCCGCCGCCGTCGCGGGCAACAACGGCGTATTGACCGCCGACCGCTCGCACGTGTCCTTCGCCTATACGGGCGCCACGGGCACCAACGTAGGCAGTTACACCGTCACCGTCAGCGCGGTCACCGACGACAGGGGCTACGCCGACTACAAGTTGCCCGAGACCATCAGCAAGGCTTGGTCTATCACCAAACAAACCATCGCCGCGCCTTCGTGGAAATATGGCGAAACGCCTTTGGCCTCGGCCAATATCGTGTACAACGCCGCTACCCAAACGGTCACCGCCGTCGTGACGGGCTACACCGTCAACGGCTCCACGGGCGCTACCGTCACCGCCAACGTGGCCTTTGACTACGTCACCGACGTCGGCAACGGCATTCGCAATAGCGCCGTAGCGGCCGGCACCTACACCGCCAAGGTGCGCCTTACCGCGGCTTCCTTTGCCAACTACGCCTTCGCGGGCGGCGTGCAAGAGGCCACGCAGTCCTGGACGATCAACCGTCGTCCCGTCAAGGCGACCGACCTCAGCTGGAGCACCACTACCTTGCCCTACATCGGCACGGGCAACGACCAGACGGTCACCGCCACCATCAACAACCGCTGTACGGGCGACACCATCACCATCACCTACGTCAATTCGGGCACGGTGGTCAACCACGCCGACCAAGTGGGCACCTACACCGCGCGTATCTCGGCCTTGTCCAACGCCAACTACGTCATCGACACGTCGGCGGGACAACTTGAGACCACGTGGCGTATCACGCCCAAGGTTCTCACCGTGGCTTGGACGGCGGGCGCCTACACCTATGACGCCACCGCCCACGGCATCACCGTGACCGTCAGCGGCATCATCGAGACCGATACCATCACCCTCAACCTCACTTCTTCGGGCATCGAGGGCAACGTCAGCGCCACCTATTCGGGTGTGGGCGACGGTACGATCTCGCGCACCTTTACGGGTATCGCCGCGGGTAGTTACAGCGGCAACGTGGCTTCCATCGCCAATACGGGCGACGGCGCCAACTACAGCCTGCCCGCGTCTACTTCGGGCAGTTGGTCTATCGCCGCGCGTACCATTCATCTGGCATTCGCGCCTTTGGCCGGCAATACAGGCGTCTACGACGGCACCACGCAGGGCGTGCGCTTGACCGTCACCAATATCGTCGCCAACGAGACCGTAGTACTCACCACGTCCACCAACACCTACGTCAACAAGGGCATCGTGGGCGGCACGACTGCCGTGTCCAACACCACCTACGACTTTACGTCCGTCAACTACGGCAGTTACGACGTCAACGTGTCGGGCATTTCGTCCGTCACGGCCACGCACGCCAACAGCGCCTACGCCGCCGCCGCCAACTATACGTTGGCCACCTCGGGTACCACTTCGTACTCCATCGCACAGCGTACCGTCAGCCTCACGTGGGGCGTGCCCACCGTCGTGTACTTCTATGACGCCGAGTGGGACCAAGCGGGCGCGTGGGTAGCGCCCAAGGCCTACTACTACATCAGCGGCACTTCTCCCGTGGTCGACAATGGTTGGCCCGGCGTGGCGATGGAGCCCGTCGCCGGCTCGCCCGGTTGGTATTCGGCCTATGTCGACAGCGCGGCTACGCATATCGTCTTCAGCGACAACGGCAGTGACGTCCGCAAGACGGGCGATTGGGCCTTCGATCCCGCTACGCCCACCTTCTTCTACGGCGTGGCCCTGCCGCAGATCCCCGACTATACCACCGTGTACTACTACAACGAGAACGGTTGGACGATGCCCTACGCGCACGCTTGGTGCACCGCCAACGTATCGGGTACCGAGCGCACTTGGTCGCCCGTCACTTGGCCCGGCGTCATGATGACCGATTTGGGCGGCGGCTGGTACAGCGCGCAGGTCAGCAGTATGGCCAACCGCGTGGTCTTCAGCGAGAGCGGCAACAATGGCATCAAGACGGGAGATTTGGTCTTTGACCAAGCCCGCGCCTATTATTGCAAGGGCGTTTGGTCGTGCGAGCAACCTGCCGACGCCAACTCCCTGACCATCTACTACAAGAACGTCAACGATTGGGATACGCCCTACGTCCACGCTTGGCTCAGCAGCAACAGTAGCGACAGCACCGTGTGGCACGGCGTCGCCATGACCTTGGTCGACGGCGAGACCGATATCTACAAGGCCACCATTCCCGCTCGTTACGACAGAGTCATCTTCAACAACGGCTCGGACGAGCAAACGGGCGACTTGGTCTTCAACAAGGCCAACGCCTATTGCACGTCCTGCTCGGTCGGCAGCACCACGGCCACTTGGTCCAACTACAATCCCACCATCACGGCCTCTATGTCCACCGCCTACGTCTATAACGGCAACAAGCACGGCATAGCCGTGACCATCGGCAATATCCTCCAAAGCGATATGGCCGCCATCTTGTTCGGCTACACCAACGACGGCACGGACGCTTCCGCCAAGGTCTTGGGTGACTACTACACCGAGGGCGGGTTGGATCTGCAATCCTGCAGTTATATCTTCCGCTCCACCAACTACCGTTCGGTGGCCTACACCGCGCTCATCACCGCCATCAGCGCCAACCCCAACAGCAACTACAAGTTGCCTACCGAGGGCTTGTCGGGCAGCTGGTCCATCGCCCAACGCGTATTGAACGTGGCTTGGACCGATAACGACGCGGTCTCCGAGTACGACGCCACTTCGCACGGCGTCACCGTGCACGTCAACAACGTGGTGCAGGGCGACAGCATCACCTTCACCGTGGCCACCAACGGCGCGGTGCCTTCGGGTACGACTTGGTCGATGACGGCTTCGTCCACCTTGCTCTTCAACACCTTGGGCTTCAACTCCGTCCACGTTCTCAACAACGAGAATTGGTACACGGCCGCCATCACGGCGCTCTCCAACGACAACTACACCTTGCCTTCGTTCGGCCTCAGCGCGCGCTACAAGATCACGCGCACCGAGATCGCCTTCGCTTGGCACTTGGACGGCTCCGCCACCCTCAGCACCACCTACGACGGCAACGCGCACACGATTACCGCCGTGCCCACCAACCTCATCGGCACGGACGCCTGCACCGTCACGGTCATCAACAATTCGGCCACCAATGCGGGCACCTACACCAACGCGTATGCGAGCGCTTTGTCCAACAACGACTACAAGTTGCCCGCCTCGGTCGCCTTGTCTTCCTGGACCATCAACCAACGCCATATCGACCTCTGCATCAGCGAGGCTTCGGTGGTATACAGCGGCGTGGCCAAGGTGGTCGGCGACTTCGACGTGTATTTCAGCAATCAGGTCGCGGGCGAGACCGTCAACTTCACGACCAACCTCGCCACCGTCAACGCGCGCAACGTGGGCAACTACAGCTTCACCGCTACCTTGTCCTCTATGCCCAACTACGTGCTGGATACCGCTACGGTCAACTTCGCCATCACGCCCTACGTGGTGGGTATGAGCGACCTCACGTGGACGCACGACACCTACAAGTATAATGCGGGCACGTACACCGCGTTCGGCAGCACGGCCTACACTTGGGGCGACGCCATCACCTACAGCGCCGACAATTTGCAGGAGTTGTATCACAATCTCACGGCCTCGTTGGATAGCACCAATGCGGTGTTTGCCAATTCCACCGTGGGCTTCGGCTCCTACTACTACGGCTTGTGTACCTGCGGCCTAAGCCACAAGGAAAATATGGTCGAGGTCTACTACAAGAACACCAACGGTTGGAGCACGCCTACCGTCTACGCTTGGCATGGCTCGAGCAACAACGGTTGGCCCGGCACCGCCATGACGTTGGTCAGCGGCACGACGGATATCTACGTCGCCGAGATCGATATCACCTACGACAACGTTATCTTCAGCGACAACGGTTCCAATCAAACGTCCGACCTGACCTTTGACAAAGCGCACAACTTCTACGACAACGGTACGTGGTCTTCGCGCACGTCCTATTATCACGCCAATCACCAATGGTTCTCGGGCGCCGCGACCGAGTACAACAGCGCCCACGGCGGCGCCAATGCCGGTAAGTATTGGCTCGAGTTGCAATTCACGGGTACCGACGCCGCCAACTTCGTCTTCGACGGCGCGGATATCGGCTACGGCGACACCAACTTCTTCTCGGGCAGCAAGACGGCGGGCGCTTCTCTCAAGAGCCCCGTCAGCGGCAACGTGCTCACCTCTTGGGCGGCGCGCACCACGGCCGATAACAAGATGTACGTCGTCACCTACACCGTCAACCAAGCCATCGGCGGCATCGTCGCCGACAGCAATTCGGGCACCGTCACCAAGGTCTTCGACGGTACCTACTACCGTGAGCCCATCGTGATTACGGGCATCACGGCGGACGCCGTGTTCGTCCTCATCGACGGCGTGCAGTACAGTTACGCGCAGTATCTGGTCAACACCGTCATTCGCAACGCCGCAAGTTACGAGGTCAAGTACGCCACCCTCAACGCGACGGGTAGCGACGAGTCGTGTAACTTCACCGACGATACCTTCGATACGTACACGACCACCATCACCATCAACACGCGCAACGTCTACGTTACCGACAACTCCGCCGTGGACGATTGGACCAAGATCTACGACAACTCCACCGCATACACCTACTACGACGTGGCGGCGGCCGTGGATACCACTTCGCCCGACGTGCATACGGGCATCGTCGCGGGTACGGACGCCACTTTGTCGGCCGCCTTTGCGGACGTCAACGCGTCTCTAACTGCCAAGACCATCACGTTCACCCTGAGCGGTACCGACGCCGCCAACTACGTGCTCTACGTGGACGGCGTGGCGCGCACCACCATCAGCGGCTACATTCAACCCAAGCGCGTGGACGTCACCCTCACGGGAGCGGTCGACAAGGTGTACGACAAGGTTTCGGCCTTCACCGCCTACACCTGGACGGGCAGTTTGGCGCAAGCGCCCGTGTCTTTGTCCGCCGCCTACAGTTCCACGCAGGCTTCGGCCTCGGTGGGCGACCGCACGGTCACCTTCACCTTGGGCGGCAACCCCGCGCACGTGGCCAACTACGTCATGTATATCGACAACGTGCAACGCACGTCCCTCACCGCCACCATCTTCAAGAAAGGCATCGCGGTCGTCAGCTTCGACCACACCAAGACCTACGACGGCACCACCGCCGCCAACGTGGTGTTCCAGAGCTCGGCCATTCTGGAGGGCGACAATATCACCGTCACCGCCACCTACGACAACAAGAACGTGGGCACGGGCAAGACCATCACCTACACGATGGTCGGCGCCTCGGCCGATACCGACAACTACAAGTTCGGCGCGGACGGCACGGCGGGCGCGTTCAGTCAATCCTCTATGTCCTTCTCCAACGGCGTCATCAACGCCCGTGCCTTGGAGTTGGTGTGGACGTACGACACCGTCAACAACGTCTACGACGCCACGGCGCACGACTGCGTCCTGACCATCAGCAACATAGTTGCCGGCGACAGCACATTGGGATTGACGGGCTACGCCACCGCGACCTATACGTCGGGCGGCTTGTCCCTCAACCGCTTCACCTTCACCTACAGCAATACCAACGCGGGTTCGTACAGCCGCACCGTCACTATCACCGATAGCAACTATTCGATCGCGAGCGGCGCGACCTACAATTGGACCATCGCCCAACGTCCCTTGACCGTCACTTGGTCTATCGGCGGCACGCCCGTCGTCACCTATACCAAGGTGTTCGACAACGTGGAAGTCGTGGTGGCCTACGACGTGGCCAATATCGCCACGGGTGAGGACGAGAACGACCTCAACGCCACCATTACCGACGTGCGCGCCACCAACGTGGGCGAGTACGTGGCCACCTACGCCATCGACAACGGCAACTACGTCATCACGTCGGGCTCCACGATGCCTTGGTCTATCACCAAGGCCGATATCACGGGCATCACCATCGCCGACGTCGACGAGTTCTACAACGGCTCGGCCTACAGCGTCAGCGTCAATACGGCGTACAGCCAGCACGGCATCTTGCTCAACGTGGCCTACACCATCACGCCCGACGGCACGGATACGCACAGCGCCGTCAACGTGGGCACCTACACGGTGACCGCCACTTTGACGCACGCCAACTACAACACGCTGCTGGTATCCAACGCCGCGAATTCGAGCCGCAAGAACGCGACCTTGACCATTCGCTCGGCCGATATCACCACCTTGTCCTTCGCGGGCAATACCACGGTGTACAACGCGGCCAACCAATACCTCTACGTTTTGGAGGGCGGCGAGGCCAAAACGGGCAGCACGGTCAACACCCAATACGGCGACAGCGTCAACGTGGTCTATTCCATCGTTGCCAGCAACGGCGGCGTGCTGTTGGACGGCGTCAACAACGGCGCCAAAGTCGTGGGTACCTACACCATCACGGTCACGGCCGGTGCGGACAATCCCAACTACAACACTTGGACGGATACCAAGGTGCTCACCATCACCAAAGCGCCCTTGCTCGACAGCACGGGCAACCCCGTGGCCATCAGCAACCTGACCGTCACCTACGACCGCTTGGCGCACGCCATCGCCGTGCTTGCCGAGGACGGCGACCATATGCAATACTACGCGTTGGACGGCGCGACCATCTCCATCGTGTACACCATCAACGGCGTCACGGGCAACAGCGCCACCGACGTGGGCGTCTACAACATCGTGGCCGTTATTTCGGCCAAGACGGGCGGTGCCGTCAACACCAACTACGACACGGCCGAGTTGTCCGCCACCCTTACCATCAACAAGGCTACGATGCACAACGTCGCCAACTACGGCACCTTCTATCTCAAGGGTACCACCCGCAATTACGACGCGCATACGTATTACCTCAACGTCAACACCACGGACGCCACCTTGCTGCAAGCGGCTCGTCTGGACACCGTATCCGTCACGCCTTTGGCCGACAGCGTCGCCAACGGCACCGATACGGCCACCGTTACCTACACCTACACCTATTCGCACGGCGCCGCGTCCAGCATCTGCCATGGCGGTACGTACACGGTAGCGGCCGTCATCTCCAACAGCAACTACAACGACGTGGTCATTGCGGCCAAGACCGTGACGGTCAACGCCGTCGCCATCGAGAACGTCTACTTGGTGACGCCCGACCTCAAAGGTACCGCGCCCGATCAATACCACTACGAGTACACCGCCAGCTATTACAGCATCGGCGTCAGCCGTAGCGCGTCTACCGCGGTGACCTCTATCGTCAACTCCGTGGCCTTGACCATCGGCGGCGTCAGCACTTCGGACGTGGCTTCGGTCGCGTATGCCTACACCTATACCGCGCCTACGTCCAACACGCCTTCGGCGTCGGCCGCCTTCACCAACAACACCATCTACAACGCGGGCACCTACGCCGTTACGGCCACCATCACCCCGACGGGCGACGCGGTGTACGACTATATCACCGCCAACCTCAACGCCAATATCGTCGTGGCGCGCGTGGCCATCACCAACATCACGTTCGCGGGGCTTACCACCGAGTACGACGGCACCGAGAAACGCGTGGCGGCCAGCGCTTCGTCCACGCAGTTGGGCGACGCCATCAACCTGCGCTACGTGGTGTCCACCACCAACCCCGCCGGTGACTACACGGTCAATCGCCTTACCGGCGTGGCCGCTACGCACGCGGGTACCTATAATATAACCCTCTACGTCAACGAGAACAGCGTGTCCAACGAGGTGCCTTACAATATCAACTACCTCGACTTCGCGTCGGTCTCGCGCACGTTGGAGATCAGCAAAGCCACCATCGGTAACCTCTTGTTCGTGGACGGCACCGTCACCTACGACGGCTCCGCCTATTGGCTCGTCCTGTGCGAGGACAGCGCCAACAAGATCAGCCGCGTGGCGCCCGCCGCCACCATCAGCGTCACGCCCGCCGGCCTCAGCCTCACCGACTCGGCCGCCGTCGCGTACACCAACAACGGCAAGACCAACGCGGGTGGTTATTCCATCGGCGTCACGGTCACCCACCGCGACTACAACACGTTGACCGCCACTGCCACCTTGACCGTCAATCCCGCCGTTATGTGGGCGAGATTGTCCACCGAGAACCTGACGCAGTTCTACTATATCGAGAGCCCCATCACGCAGTTCTACGATACCAATACCTACTTCGTCAACGTAGGCGTCAAAGCGGCGGATACCACGGGCACTTTGCTCAAGTACGTCGTGGGCGAAGATACGGTCGCCTCGTCGTTCTCCATTCGTCCGCAGGGCATGACTCTCACCCAGGCCACCGCGGCGGGCTTGTCCGACACGGCTACCGTCACCTACACGGCTTCCGGCTCCGCCTTTACGGGCGCACGCAACGCGGGCGTCTACTCCTTGCGCGCGGTCATCGCCGATCCCAACGGCAACTACGTCAGCGTCACTCTGGAGAACACGCTCACCATCAACGCGCTTAGCTTCGTCAACGGCGACACCTTGCACCCCGCAGGTTTCACCACCTTGTCCTTGACGGGTTCGGACAGCGTGCTGTACAACGCGCAGTCGCACTACGCGGCGGTCGTGGTCAACGGCGTGGCCGGCTATCTGGACAGTAGCGCCGTCACCTCGGCGCCCTTGCTCCCCGCGGACGGCAACGTGGATATCGTATACGAGTACAGCACCACCGAGAATGGCACCTACACCGCCTTCGGCGGCGTAGTCAACGCGGGCACCTACTACGTCCGCGCCTACACCGATTTGGCCGACTCCACGTTGGCCGCCAACTACGTCGCGTGGTCGCGCACGGTCGAGTTGACCATTCTGCCCGTCGAGTTCATCAACGAGTCGGGACATCTGGGTATGCTCTATCTCATCGCCAACAGCGTTCCTTACGACACCGGGACGCACTACTTGGGCGTCAGCAAGACGGCCACCGCCGTGGACGACCTCGTATCCACGTTGTACTACGAGGATCTGGGCTTGACCATTCCCGTCACCTACACCTATTCCTCGGCGGCCTTTACGGGCGCGATCAACGCGGGTACCTATGCGATCACGGCCACCATCGCCGCTTCCACCAACTACTTGGGTTGGACGGGCACCGCCAATCTGGTGGTCGAGAAGTTGACCTGGACCTCGCGCGAAGGTCACTTCGGCGCGCACTACCTGGCCGACGTCACGGCGCTCTACGATATGCGCACGCACTACGTCGGCGTCAAGAACTCCACGCAGGCCAACGACAACGACGTGCCCACCCTGACCTTCTTGGGCGGCAATATCGTGCTCACGGTCAACTACACCTACAACACCACGTCGGCCTCCGATCCCTACGCGACCGCATTCACGGGTGCGGTCAACGCGGGCACCTACTACGTCAAGGCCTCGATCACGGGCACTTCCAACTATGACGGTTGGGAAGATACGGCCGTGCTCACCATTCAGCAACTGCAATGGACGGATACGACAGGGCACTTGGGCGCTCTGTACTTCGTGGGCAATACGCTCACCTACGACACCACCACGCACGGTTGCTATCTCAGCCGTTCCAACGAGTGGAACAACGCCGACAACCTCACCAAGTCGGTGGTTTTGGCGGGCGGCACCCTCAATTTCACCGTCAGCTACACCTACACCTATCAGGAGTACCTGACCGATACGCCCACCGCTTCCGCGGCGTTCAGCCCCGTCAAGAACGCGGGTTACTATTACGTCACGGCGTCCATCGCCTCCGACGCGTACGGCAACTACGCCGCCTATAGTCAAACCGTCTTGCTCACCATCAACAAGGCCGCCTTCGGCGGCGGCGTCTTGCCCGCGTTGTACTTCAACGGTCTCACCACCAAGTACGATATGCTCGCGCACAGCATCTACGTCAGCACGACCGACGCGTACAGCACGACGGCCTTTACGAGCGTTTCGCTCCTCGCGGGCGACGGCACCGCCAATATCGTGTACAGCTACAGCCTCACCGAGGACGGCGCCAAGACCACCATCGCCACGCCTTCCATGACCAACGCGGGCACCTACTACTTCCGCGCTACCGTCAACCTGACGGGCGACAACGCCGTCAACTACGCCGCTTGGAGCCGCGACGCGCTGCTCTATATCCAAAAACTCGAGTATATCGAGGGCGAGTTGGGCGCTTGGGGCTTGCATTCGGCCACCATGCCTTTCGATACCGAAACGCACTATATGAACGTCACCACCACGGGTGCCTATTCGGATGACGCCGCCATCTTCGACGGCTACGACGTCGCGCTGGCGGGCGGCACCTTGCACGTGACCATCGGCTACACCTACGGCACCTCCGAGGGCACTTATCCCAACGCGTTCACGGGTGCCATGCACGCGGGCGTCTACTACGTCAAAGCGACCATCGCGGCCACCGCCAACTACGACGCGTTCGAGGCGACCGCCGTCTTGGTGATTACCCGTCTGCAATGGAACAATACCACTGGCCATTTGGGCAACCTCTATCTCGTGGGCGGTGGTTTGGACTTCGCCTACGACGCGGTCAACCACTACGTCACTGCCAGCCGTTCGTCTTCGGGCACCGCCACTTCCTTGCTGACGTCCGTCAGCCAAGAGTTGCCCAACCACGTCACCCTTACCTTCACCGTCAACTACAAGTACTACTTGGGCGTTGCGGGTAGCGGCAACTACGACACCACCTTCACCGCGGCCAACGATGCGGGCAACTACAACATTCGCGCCTATATCGAGGGCGGCGACGGGTACGATTGGGACGCTTGGGAAGCCACGACCACGTTGACTATCGAGAAGTTGACTTGGACGGCCGACAGCGACCCCTTGGATCCCATCTACCTCGTGGGCGGCGGCCTGAATATCACCTACGACGAGGCGCGTCACTACGTGGGCGTCGCGGCGTCCGCCGGTTCGAACAGTCCGCAGACCAATTGGAGCGTCACCCTTACGTCGGGCATCACGCAGAACTTCACCGTTGACTACACCTACTATATGGGTGCTTTGGGCAGCGGCAACTACGGCGACGAGGGCAACTTCGAGTACGCCGAGAACGCGGGCGTCTATCAAATCAAGGCGGCCATCGCGGCCACGACCAACTGGGACGCTTGGGAAGCCACGACCACCATCACCATCAACAAGATCGAGTGGACGGGCGCCAACGCTCTGTATCTCTTGGGCGGCGTCGATATCGCCTACGACGCGGTGTGGCACTACGTTTCGGTGTCGCGTTCGTCTACGGGCACGCCCACGTCGCAACTGGCCTCGGTCACCGTGACCGGCCTTACCCACGTCTTCGACGTGACGTACACCTATTACGCGGGTGCTTTGGGCAGCGGCAACTACGGTGACGACGGCAACTTCGTGCGCGCCAAGAACGCGGGCGAGTACCATGTCAAGGCGGCCATCGCGGGCAGCGTCAACTGGGACGCTTGGGAAGATACCACCACGGTCATCATTCATAAGCTTACTTGGGCGGAAGATACCGACTGCTTGAATCCTCTCGACTTGCTGGGTAGCGTCGACATCACGTTCGACAACGCCGACCACACCGTCTATATCAGCGACGGCGTGAGCAATTCGTCGGGAGATTGGACGGTTACTTTGGCATCGGGACAAACGCTCGAAATGACCGTCAGTTACAAGTACTACCTCGGCGAATTGGGCGCGGGCAGTTATTCCGCCGATTTCACTTCCGCCAAGAACGCCGGCACGTATCAAATCAAGGCGTCTATCGAGGCCGACGCCAACGGCAACTACGACGCTTGGGAAGACACGGCCACCATCACCATCCGCAAGATCACTTGGACGGGTGCGAGAGCGCTCTATCTGGTGGGCGGCGGCACCATCGTCTTTGACGGCAGTTATCACTATCTCGCCGTCGACTTCGACAGCACGGCTTCGGCCACGGCTTTGACCAATCCCATCGAATTGTCCTTGACGGGCGGCAATATCGACGTTCCCGTCAGCTACAAGTACTATATGGGCGAGTACGGCAGTTCTACCTACACCACCACGTTCGAGTCCGCCTACAACGCGGGCATCTACAACGTGCAGGCCACCATCGCCGAGTCCACCAACTGGGTCGGCTGGACGGCAGAGGATACGCTGACCATCAACAAGATTCAATGGAACGGTCAAGCGGGCAACTTCGACGATTTGAGCTTGGTCGGGGCGACGTTCACCTACGACACCACCATGCACTATATCGGCGTGTCCACGGACGGCAACTACAACGATACGACGGTCTCCACGCTCAGCTACACCATCGGTTCGGCCGAGTTCAACAATATCCCCGTAACGTACACCTACTTCAAGGGCGACAGCGGTGAGTACACCGCCGCCTTCACGGGTGCGACGAGCGCGGGCGTCTATCATATCAAGGCCACCATCGCCGAGAGCACCAACTACGAGGGCTTCGAGGATACCGCCGTCATCACCATCAACAAGATTCAATGGAACGGCACCGACCACAACTTCAGCAAGATAGCGGCGATCAACGTCAACAAGACGTACGATATGTTGGCTTCTTACGCGGCCTTCAACTATCTGGACGAAGACGACACGCTCCTCGGCACCATCAATAGCCAGACCGCGACCGCGTACTTCTATATCGCCGCCGCGTCTACGAGTTCCTTCTGCGCCGAGGCGGATTCCAACTTGTCCTTGCCGATCACTTGGTATTACAACACCACCGGTCACGGTGCAAGCGCCACCTATCCCAACGTGTTTACGTCCGCGGTCAACGCCGGTACGTATTACGTCCGCGTGGCCATGCAGGGCAACGACAACGTCGAGGGCTGGACCAGAGATATCACCATCACCATCGACCGCCTCACCTGGACGGATACGACGGGACACTTGGGCGCTTTGTATATCAAGGACAGCGTCACGCGCTACTACGATATGCATACGCACTACGTCGGCGTCACCCGCACTTCGGGCGCTTGGGTTGACAGCAGCGTCACCGAGTTGTCCGTCGTCTTGGCGGGCGGCACCCTCAACTTCACCGTCAATTACAACTACAACACCACCGGCCACGGCGTGAGCGCCACCTATCCCAACGCCTTTACGGGTGCGCTCAATGCCGGCGCGTATTACGTCGAGGCCTCCATCGCCGCCGGCGACAACTACTACGGTTGGACGGGCACTTCGACCATTACTATCAACGCGCTGACCTTTGCCGACGGCACGTTGGCCGAGGGCAAGCTGGGTGCTTTGTACTTCGATATGACGGGCACCGATACCGATAGCGACGGCTTTATCGACCGCACGTACGACAGCGTCGCTCACTATATCGCGGTCAGCAAGACGGCAGGCTGGACGGACGAGTACGTCACCTCGCTCAGTTACGCCTTGAGCGTAGAGGATACGCTGGTCGTACCCATCACATACACGATGACCTACAACACCGCGGCGGCCAACTATGCGAACGGCTTCAAGAACGCGGGCAAGTACGTCATTACCGCCACCATTTCGGACGCCAACGGCAACTATGAGACCAAGGTGTTCACCAAGCGCGTGGAGATCCTCAAGTTCGTCACCTCGGTGGTGTGGTCTTTGCCCAACAACAGCACGCACCTCACCTACAACGGCTTCACCGCGGCGGCTACGGCCACCATGCAGTTGACCGAGTTGGAAGGCTTGGTCACCTTATCCGAGCGCGTGTTCCTCGCGTCCGCACTGTCCACCGACTACAGCGGCTACACCGCGTCCAACGTCTTCCTCACCAACGAGACCGCCATCACGGTGGACGGTTCGGTGACGGATACTTTGACGGGTCTGGCCACTACCACGTTGTATCATGCGGGCACCTACGTGGTCGTCGCGTTGTTCGACGATACCAACTACGACGTCACCAACAGCAACGAACTGGTGAAGATCATCACCATCGACAAGGCCACCATCGACAAGTACCTCGTCGGCAATACCCTCACGTACGACGCCAACCGTCACTATGTTAAGGTATCCGACACGGCGGCGTGGCTGGACGAAGCGGTGACGAGCAATACCATCGCGTTGCTCGGTACGGACACGGCGACCGTCGTGTACACCATCACGACCACCGACGGCACCCTGATCTCGGGCGTGCTCAACGGCGCCAAGAACTTCGGTACGTATACCATCAGCGCCACCATTACGCCCGCCGCCGCCGTAGTCGACGACTACTACGCCTGGTCCAATACGGCCACCTTGCGCATCGACAAGCGTCAACTCATTCTCACGCCTACTCTCAACACCGAGACCGATTGCCGTACGCATACCGATTTGAACGTTGACGGCGTGTGCGACGTGTGCGGTAAGACCATTCCCGCAAGCGCTTGCGCCATTCACAAGGACGACAACTTCGACGGCGTGTGCGACGTGTGCGGCGCAGACGTATCTTGGAACAAGATCTATGACCGCTCCACCGCCTACAACACCTTTACCGTCAGCGGTTGGCAAGGCTCGGACGACACGTTGGCCGTCATGACCGCCGCCTACCTCAATATGAACGCGGGCAACAACAAGAACATTCAATTCACGTTGTCCGACCGCGAGGGCGTGGCCGCTGCCGACAGCATCGTCAACAACTACACGTGGAACAACGTCACGGGCGCCTATATCTTCCGCAAACACCTCTTGCTCAACACGTCGCTCGTATGGACGAAGACGTACGACGGCACCACCACGGCCGTGCCCACTTTGGCGGGTACGCCCATCGTGGATTTGAGCGCCGTGCTCGTCAGCGGCTACACCATTTGCGCGGGCGACGAAGTCACCTTGGGCGCCAACTACGACAGCAAGAACGTCAACGACGTCACCAAAGTCGTGTTCTCCATCATCGGTAGCGACAACTACTATATGGACGACATCGTGCAAAGCAACCTGATCGGCGTGCTCGACACGTCCCTCGTTTGGTATCAAACCACTATCGAGTACAACGGCGTCAACCGCGAGAACACTTCCGACAACGCCAATACGCACGTCACTTTGGATTTGCTCGGCGACGATATCACCACCTACGGCGGCAGCACGCTCCTCGTCGATCTGGTGTACTATCAAGTGCTTGCCAACGATTCGGTGGGCGCCGTGGTGCCTTACCGCAACGCGGGCAACTACGAGATCCGCGTACAAGACGCGCACTTCACCACGAGCGGCAGCTACTGCTTCTTGGACGGCAACTATCGCATTCCCCTCGCTCAATTCACCGAGCGTTGCACCATCAATCCCAAACCCGCCACCGTCGAGTGGCAGGTTGTCGGTGCGCCCGGCGAGTTGACCGGTGGCTCGATGGTCTACAACGGCAATCCGTTCACTTTGACCTTGCGCGTTGGGGTGGTCGGCGACGACGTCACCAACTTCGCGGACGAGGGCAATTATATCAACCTCCAGATCCTCACCGAGACGGACGATTCGGATACGATGAACGGCGTCGTGCTGATGCGCGGCGAAGAGCGTATGTACTCCTTCGAGAACGCGGGCAACTACAATATCATCGTCGTGCTCAACGCCTACGACAGCACCAACGACGTCACCTTGGGCGCCAACTATTCGCTCAGCGCATCGACGCGTATCGAGAATATCGCCAAAGCGCCCATCGCGCAATACTTCAAGTTCGAGAACGTGTTGCACGAGGCGACGGGCGCCTTCGACGCCAACGAATACTACTTGGTGTACAACAGCGAGGCGCAAATGTACGAAATGGTGGATATCGACGCCTTCGAGCCGGGCGTGACCTACTATGTGCTGGACGACGTGCAACACTTCACCTATTACACCGGCTTCTATCGCAATTTCTACGCGGTCGCGGGTAACGCGGCGGAGAGCTATCACTACGTCAACGACGGCGTGTGGGATCAAGAGCTTGCGCTCTATTATCCTTACGACGTCACCACGCCTATCGTCGTGGAATACAGCGGCGGCGAGTTCATTCGTCACCACGCGTCCGCGACGGGCTTCGCCACGGGTGAGAACGGCGTGCGCAACGCGGGCGTCTATCATATCGAGGCCAACGTAGTCGAACAAGAGAACTACTACGGGTGGCACGGCGATATCTATGTCGTCATCGAAAAGGGCGTTATCGACAACCTCTACTACGCGGATCGTCTGGTGGACGGCTCGGGCAACCCCCTGATCTACAGCGGTCAGGAATACGCCGTGTACGTCAAGCAAGGCTCCGCGGGCTACAACACCGAGAACGTCGCCGTGTACTATCCCGACAGCACCCAAGCGGCCATCGCCTACCGCCTCGAACAATTAGAGGCCGCGGCCGACCTCACCACCGCCAACGTGACTGCCGGCACCGCCACTTGGGTGGTGGACGGCTCGGGCAATCCCGTGCTCCTGACGGGTGCCGACGCGTTCGCCATTGACGCGGCCGGCTACGACGAAGTGGGCGTCTATCGCGTCACCGCTTCTATCCTCGGCGAGCAGAACTACGAGGATTGGACGCGCGTCGCCTACTTGCGCATCGTCAAGTACGACACGTCCGTCTTGTGGGAGGGCTACGATATCCTTGCCGCGCAATGGAAAGGTCTCGAGCAGGTCACCTATACCTACAACGGTATCGACCAAGCCGACCATATCCGCGCCAACATTCGTTTGATGGAGCGCGACGCGGACGAAGAGACGGTCAGTCTGAACGTATTGGTTTCGCCGACGGAGTATTACGCTACCGGTTATTTGCTCAACAACGGCAACGCCAACGAGTTCCGCTTGGCGGGCGACTACGACTTGGGCGTCAGCTTCGAGGAAGGTTCCATCAGCAGTTCCAGCCGTATCACGCGCAACTACAGCATTTCGGGCGCCACGGGCGAAGTCACGATGAACAAGTACGCGGTTAGCGTCACCTGGTACCTCAACGGCAACAGCACCTACGACCCCGACAATCCGCCCGTGTACGACAGTATCGCGCACAACATCACCGCCATCGGTCGTGGCGTGCGCTACGCCAACGGCTTCAAGAACGGCGTGCAGACCTTTACCTACAGCGATATCGGTTTGCAAACGGATAAAGATCAGGGCGGCGTGTGGTCGGCTGCCGCGGCGGGCGCGTACGAATGCCACGTCTTGGGTATCTCCACCACGTCCAAAGAGCGTATCGTCTACTATAGAGCCGACGGCTCGCACGTGGACTACGACTACTGCGCCTACGACTACAACTACGAGCTGTCCGAGTCCAACCGTTCGCTCACTTGGTCCATCGCCAAACGTCAACTGTCGGTGGACGTCGGTGAAAGCGTGGAAGAACTCGTCAAGTATTACGACGGATTGTCCCGCTTCGAATTCAGTTCGTCCGACGGCAGCAACGAGTCGCATTACTCGCAACAAATGGACGAGTACGATCTGCCCGTCACCATCAGCCGTAACGGTCAGGTCATTCACGTGTACGACCAAGTCGGTACGGCCACGGTGAGCGGTTTCGTCGAGGGCAGCAACAGCATCGCCTATTCTATCCGAGGCATCCTCGAGAACGATATAGGCAACAGATTCCATTGCAACAAGTGCGGTTTCATCTACTACTCCACCGCCACCAACAACTACAGCTATGAGTCCGGAGACGACGTTATCAACGCCATCATCGCCAGCGGTACCGGTTGGGGCGACGTGCCCGACAACTTCGAGTGCCCGCAATGTAAGGCGCAATCCGCGGCCCGTGCGAAAGCACTCATTCGTCAGTTGGAGAACTTGGGCTACAAGAATACCGAGATGGATGCCAATATCGCCTTTATCCGCGCTCCGCAAATCGTGGATATGTTGGTCGACGCGTATAGCGAGCTTGGCAATAGCGACGCCGAGATCGAAGAGAAATACGTCTTCGCCATGGCCGCTTACAATATCTATCGCTTGCTGGACGAGGACGTCCGCGCGCTGTGCAAGGCGTCCGAAGTGCGCATTTATACCAACCTGTGCGACGAATACGGCGCCATCTACCTCATGCTCGAGCGTTTCCGCACCGCCGTCGAAGCGGCACAGACCGTTTACGACGCGGAGTTGGGCGAAGACGTAACTCGCGAGCAGAATATGCTCTATCGTGAAATCGCGGGCTACTACGAGATGCAGGGCATCATCGGCGATTTGCAGGCAGTCGTGTCCGCTATCTTCGCCACCAAGACCATAGATGACGACGACTATTACGATTGGGAGCAAATCAACGGCAGCCTTACCACCATGGGCACCTCGCTTGCCGGCATTTTGACGCAAATGAACAACGGTTGGAACACGGCGTTTGCGAGTTATTTCTCCACGCACGGCGGTTCCGGCGCAGAGTATGACGCCTTGACCAACGAGGAGAAGGAAGAATTGCGACAAGCCAAGATGATCGAGGCCGACACGCAATGGTTCTTGGACAACGTGCTCTATTCGGCGTCCATCAACGATATCGACCGCGTGCTGTCCTTGTACTATCGCTGGACCAATATGACCACGGCGCAAAAGAATTCGCCCGAAATCCGTAACGTCGAGCCTTACGTCACGGCTTGCGTCCGCAACTTGGGCAACATCATCAGCGAGATGATCGACGCTATCGAAATCACCGACGACTTGATGAAGTTCGACGCCATAGTCAACGCGTACGATTTGGCCAAGGCCGTCTACTACTACGACAAGTACTATACGGTTATGTACGAACTCTACGGCGCAGAGGCGTCCTCGTATATGTATATGTTTATGTCGCAACCTTCGGTAGAGAAGGTAGGCGCCAACCGCAATATGTACGAGGATATGCTCAACGCCAACAAGAATCCCGATATGCGCATGACCGAGGAGAACGTCTATGCGGCGCTTATCAACTTCAACGCGTTGCATCAGACGGGGCTGGACGTCATCAGCGAAATGGCGCCCTATATTCTCCGCGCCATGCACCAGGTCATCGGCGATCGCTACGACGCGTTGATGGCCGAGTACCATATCGGCGAGGACGACACCTATGCCAGTTACGCCGCTTGCTTGGCGGCCAAAGCCTCCGATATGTTCGCTTCGGAGTACACGCTGGCCGACAAGAGCAAGCGTACGCCCTTCCTCAAATTGGTCGTCGAGACGCGTTATCTCGCTACGATGCTCACGTGGTGCGCCGCGTTGGAGCCTTACGACAGTACCTACTACGCCGAGAAGTTCGACGGGTCGCTGTGCACGCGCATTGAGGATATCAACGAGGATTTGGACGACTTGTCCGTCACCAAAGTCAACGTCGAAAAGTTGCTTGCCAACGTCGAGTACTTCGAGAGTTATATGGGCAGCTTGTACGACATCACGGGCGCGCGCTTGGTGTACGACGTCTACACGGCGGCCAACCCCGGCGATCCCGCGGCGATACCCTCTCGTTTCACCGACTATGAGGACAGCTACTTCGACGTTTACAACTCATACTATATCAACAGAGCCGAGCTCAACAAGGCGTCGTTGTCCCGCAGCGACGTAACGTACATCGTCGAATTGCAACAGGCTTACGACAAAGCGTCTCCCTTCCAGAAGACGCAACTTGACGTCAGCGTTTTGTCCATGGTTTTGCGGTACTTTGGCGTGTACAGCATTGATTTGGTGCGCACGACGCCCGATGCGGAGAGGCTGGTAGACAATGCCAAAGCCGCCTTCTATTCGTTGAGTCCCAGCACGCAAGCCCAAGTCGGTTACTTGCAGAACCTGCTCTATCGCGTGGAGGCCGACCTCGTCATTCTGCGTATGCAAATGTACAACCGAGCGAACGATATTCGCGCATATCTGCGCGGTATATACGCCTACGATAGGTACTACTATAGCAACGAAGGCGTTCAGGATATGGTTATCGATAGCGGCGTCAAAGATACGTGGGACAACAGAAGCAACGAGCTGAAAGACGGCACGTTGGTCTTGTCCGACGTGACGAGCACCATCGGCAGCCTCTACACCCAATACGAGACGTTGTTGGAGATTTCGCCCTTGTACTTCTACGAAGAAGTCGCCGCCATTCTGGTGTATTGCGATATGTTCAACGTGACCTTGTCGTCCGATAATCAGACCAAATTGGACGCCATGGCTTCCGCCGCTTCGACCTGGGCGCTGGCTTACTATACGGCGATAGCCGAAGAGGACGCGTCCTTCCTGACGCAGGCCGCCATTACTTCGGCTTGGAGTTTGCTGCGCATTGCCGGTAGCGGTTTGAACTACTACGAAGCGATGTACTATATGTCCGACGACTACGAAGACTTCGCAAGTTACGTCTACCAGACCTCGCTGTTCACCGAGGCGCAGCGCACGGCCATCGTCGACAAGTACGACGAATTGTGCACGTTTATCCACGACGAAGCCATATCGCCCAAGTCCAACTTCACCGCGGACGGCGAGAGCATCGATATGCGGCCGCAGAACATCACGTTCAAGAACGCCCTCGGTATAGAAACCGCCAACGTCTCGGCCACCAACGCCGACGTCAACTGGAACGATATCCACAACGACAACTATACCATCCAGACGGATATTCATACGGGTACCACGGGTAGCACCAACGTGCCCGCCGTCATCCGTCCCATGCCGCTCGTCGTGTCCATCGGCACGCCTACGACCACGCAGTATTACGACAATACGACCGTGTTGTTCGAGATGGACGCGACCAATCACGTGTACACTTCGGACGGTACCACGCAGGATCCCGAGGTGGATGGCAGCATCGACAGCGACGCTTGGACGGGTGGTATCGCCAACGTCGTGCAACGGTTCGACAGCGCCGGCAATATCATCGACGAGCCGCGTACCGCGTTGATTTTCGGCAACTACTTCGAAGGCGTCGTGACCATCGCGGGATACAACTATCAAAACGACTTCGTTGCCAAGGTCAAGGACGCGTCCTACGACACCAAGCACCGCTTCGTGTTGCGCCGTCTGACGGACGCTTTGGGCAATCCGTTGATGGACGAGGACGGCTACTATATCTACTTGCGTACGTTGGACGCCGAGGGATACAGCAACTATGCGGTGTACGTCCAGATGGACGAATCGTACGAGTATAGAGCCGAGGAGTACGATTCGAGCGATCCGTCCACCGATCAAGGCGTTTACGTGCCCGTGATGAACGGCTACGACGAGTATTACAATCCCAACTACGTCGATTACACCATCAACGAGCGTCCGCTCGAGTTGACCTACAACAACCTGTTGCAGAGCTGGCAGGCCACGCCGCAGGATATCACCGTCAACAGCGTGTCCGATCCTTTGGCGGGCACCGCGGCGCAAGACCTCACGTCTTCGCAATTCACGGCGTTGCTGACGGCGGACGGTATGCTGGTAGCGGGCAATATTCCCAGCAGCGTTATCCGTGTGTACAACAACTGGGAGGACGATATGGGTATCGTAGGCACCTACAACCGTATCGACGGCGAGGAAGACGATTCCACCGCTCCGTTGTTCGTCAACATCGTCAACCAACGCAACCGCTACAATTACGCCATCAATATGCCCGTACTGCAAATCCTCTATCTGCAGATACAAGACTCCATCAACTACGTACTCAAGGTATACACCGCGATGGATCTTATCAAGATGGGCGACGACTTGCAAGGCTTGTATGACGCGCGTCACGATCCGTACGCGCCGGTCGGCAAACTGCCCACTATCAACCAGCAGAACGATATCGATTGCATCGGTGATATCGGCTACTATATTATGGAGCGCGGCGGCGCCTTGGAAGGCACCTACGACGGCGGCAACCACACCATTCGCAACCTGATGCTCGCGTGCAACGGTTTGTTCGCCGAGTTGGACGGTACGGCGGGCGGCGGCATTATTCGCAACCTCAATATCGTCAACGCGGTGCAAGTCAGCCGCAACGACACCACCGCGGGTATCTTGGTCGGCGAGATGAACGGCGGCACCATTCTCAACGTGGCGGTCAACGGTTACGTCTATGCCGATAGAGGTGCGAACCTCTCCGTGGGCGGCGTGGTCGGCACGGCCACCGACGGCACGTTGGGCACCGTCAGCTTCGTGGGCAGAGTCAAAGGGTATTCGCCCTCGAACAACGTCACGGCGGGCGGTATCACGGGTACGATGACTTTGTCCGAAGACCTCGAGGATGATGCCAACTTGTACAACAACGTGTACTCCTTCGCCACCGTGCAGGCTCGAGTGGAACACGTAACCGGCGGAACGGATGACACCGTTGCCGTGGCGGGTGCCCTCGTGGGTAGCCTCGTCAATGAGAAAGGTTTGGCATACACCACTTGGGCTACCAACGTCGACTTCCTTGCCGACGCCAATACGTGCGCTACCGAGCAATACGAGAATGTGGAGACGATCGTTGACGAAACGCCGACCACGGTCAAGACGCTCACCGGTGTGTCCTATGCGTTCGGCACCCTTGGTATCGGCAGCGACAGCACCACCTCGGGCGGTACGACGTACGATCAAATGAAGGCCAATACGTCGAGTGCGTACTACGGCGTAGTCGCCACCCGCGTACGGAATTATCTCATGCGCGACTGGTACTTGGGCGCCGGCAATTATAGCGTCAGCGGTCGACTCGGCGATACGCTCGGTACCGAGGATAACCACTATGTCGTTACGAATTACAGGCAAATGCAACTCTTCCGCTGGATGCCGTGGCTTACCTACTACTTGCCGAGCAACAGCATCTATCTGCCGTACGTATGCGTACACGACAGCGAGTATACGGTGCACGCCATCGTCACGCCCGCCGCTTATGGTCTCTATAGCGAGGGCGTCAATCGCATAACGATACAGTCCATCAAGGGCTTCGACGGCACGAGGCGACAAGCCAACGTCTTCGCCAAGACGGTCAGTGCGGAGTAAGGAGGATATGACTATGAAGAAGTTGAATATCAAAAATCCTCGTATGTTAGCGTTTTTAACCACCGGACTTGCTCTGTTGGTAGCCATCATCACGTCGTCTATCGCCTGGTTCACCGCCGCGGGTTCCGCTACCGTCTCCACCAATGCCTTGACGCTCACCGCCAAGGATAGCGCGGCGATGTTGATAGAGGTGCCCGATCTTGCCGCCGAATACGAGCGGTATATGGGCGAAACGGGTACGGAGTACGACGGAGAGGACTCTCCTTATCTTGTGGAGTATACGCCCGTCATCATAGAGTATTCAGAGGACGAGAATTCGGCGGGTAAATACCTTACCTATTATTTCGACGCCGACACTTCATATATTCAGCGTGTTATTCAAGGCAGCGCGCCCATCACTTTCACCTCGGACGATTTGTGGGATAATTTCACGATGAATCTGGTGGAATTGTCTTTGCGCGTAGACGAGAACGAAGAGCCCGTTTTGGACGAAGAGGATAATGAGATATACGACCCCACCGGCGTGGAGTATTACGGCGAAAACGGATACTTCCGCAAAGTTGGAGACGGCACTTTGCTGCAACTTACCCCCGGCAAGCACGTGTACTCCCTCAATATCTATTTCCAAGGGGACGTGGGGTATCATTTGCTGCAAGCCACGCATGCGGACATCGACGACGAATATACGTTCGATTATTGCGACGAGTTGTTTATGTTCGCCACTTTCCACCTCAACGCCACCTTCAACATGGTGGATTTGCACAATTTGGTGTTGTCCGGATCGCATATATACGATGGTTCCTATAACACAATCGATTCTCATTCCATCGCTTTCGACGGTTCGGGTGGGACCAACGTTTCTATGAACTTCACGGGGTTCAGCTTGCAAAAAGCGGACGGAACGTACGAGATTCTCCGCGTGCCCGAACTGCTCGACGACGGCAACGTGGATTACGCCTACTATTTTAAGGATTGGATCTCGTCCTATACCGATGATGAGGACGTTACGACCTATTATCACTATCGTGCCACCAAGGCCAACGGCACCCCCGACAGCGTGGTTACTTTGTCCATGCGTCCTTTGCGCGGCGCGACGGAGACGCTCTCTTCCTGTTGGGGCGAAAGTTACGTATTGTCGTTCGGCAACGTCGTGGACGCGGTCGACGAGTGTTACGTTCGTCCCCAAGGGGCGTACTATCCCAACGCGGGCTATTTGACCTACGTGCCCGGCACCAAGTCGCTGTCCGTCAACAACCCGCGCGGCGGACAGGTCAGCGCCTCCAACGCGGCGGGTACGTCGAGCGGTATATCCAATACGATTCCCGCGCCCGAGCGCGAGGGGTATCGCTTCTTGGGGTGGAGTCTTACCGAGCCCGCCTCGGATTACGCGGCGGACGACGACGTCAGCGGTTTGACGTATGCCTTTACGTCGGGCAATAACTATCGCTACGACTTTGGGGCGTCGGGCAACGGGCACGACCTCACCCTCTACGCGGTGTGGCAAGAGTTGGGCGTCAACGTCACCTTCGTGGTGGACGGCACTTGGGGTCATAACTACGCGACGGTCGTGGGCGACCATATCACCTACAAGGGCGTCAATTACGACTTCGATAACAACACCGTCACGCTGGAGTTGCCCAAACATACCGATTTGCGCACCGTGCTTGCCTATGGCGAGGCTACGAAGGGTGTGGCCGATCCCATTGACTTGACGCTCCGTGCTTGGAATTACTACGATGCCGATTCTCTGCAATACTTCGCGGTAGACGGCGACTTCGACCTCACCGAGGACGTTACCGTGTACGCTATGTGGAATCAACGCGCGGTTATTACGCTTACTTTGGATATCAATATGTACAGCAGCGCCATTCTATACAACTACGGTACTTTCGAGATCGATTCGCCGAGGAACATCGAACATTATTCCATCAAGTTCGACGATGGCAATATCGAAGGCTACTCGGGTGAATTCAGCGACGAGAACAGACACAACGTCACGGTTACCATGCTCGAAGGGATGACAGTCGGTGACCTTAATATCAACGTGCAGTGGCATAGACACGGTAGCGGACTCGGTACCAACGATTTCGAGGGTTGGTACGAAAACGCCAACAACGATATGACGACGACCTCTTGGTCAAGTATCACCAACCCCAATGCTGTCAAGCACAATACGTCCACAGCGCTTACGGGTAATCTCACATTGTATGTACGCTTCAGGTAATGGTGCAGAAAATGTGAAATGTAGATGATAATTGATTAAAAGTACATAATAATTATGTGCTTTTAGAGAAAAGAATGGTATAATGAGGCTATGAAGACGGCGAAAATAACGCACTTTATCATAATGGGTATGGTGACAGCGGCATTGATTGTCGCTGTCATAGCCTATTCTCTTGCCTGGTTCCAGGTGGACGTCGCCACGCCATACACCTTCAACATTCATGCCAACGGCGTCTTGTACGTCTACGTGGACGCCGAGATTATGGACAACGACTCGCCCTTGGTGCCCGCCGTCGCCATTCCCGGCGCCATTCAGGAGGGCTTGCCCTACGACGTGCTCACCGTCTACAATGCAGGCGACGCCAATCCCAGTTATATCCAAAAGGTCGCCAGCGTCACCTCTGTCAAGGGCAAGTTCGGCGTCAATAACGAGGGCTATGCTTACGACAAAATCCCCCTCCCGCAGGACGAGGACGGCTATACGCTCTATCCTAAATTGAGTAGTAATGGCAGTATCATATGGAATAATGATGCCGATCATAGTCAAGGTTGGCAACAAAGAAGGAAACCTATTGCGTGGTCGGATGGAGGCGCTGAAATAGAATGGAGTAAGGAACCTGATTATGAGCCGATGTTGAATGAACACGATGCTATTCAGTGGAATGAAAGCACAATCGAATTGGTGCAAAACATAATAGAACAAGGCGATACGCCTGATTATTCCCCATATTTAGGTGAAGCGTATTGGAATTGCAGAACGGTCGTTCGTGAAGGTTCTTCCGAATGTACCGTGCACTTGTCTATGCGCTTCAAAGCGTCGGACGACAACACGATCAACGACTACTACGATCCCATTGATTTCTCCATTCGTCGACTGTACATTACCCGTACGGATGAGGAGATCGCCGAGGGCGTGGGCATGGGTGCTATGTACGGCAACTCGGGCGTGCCTTTCGTGGAACAGTCCGCCGACAAGTCTACTTGTACCTATCTGATGTACGGTTCGGAAGAGTTCTATCTGCACGCAGAGGTGTACCTCACGCAACCCGACGAGTTGATGAATCCTATTTTGCGCGGTAAGCCCGTGTATATGGTCGTTGCCATATCCGTTGAGGTGACTCAATTTGGTGAAAATGGCGGAGAGGAGCCGGAGGGATCGGGAACATGAAGAAGTTTTTGTTGATTTGGACGATAATACTCGTCGTTGCGGCGGTAGCGGTCACGTTGACCACTACCTCTTTGGCTATTTGGCAGCGTAACGACCACGCCAATACCTATATCCGCACGCCCATTACGGACGAAAACCCCTCTTTGAAATATCAAATGTACGTGCCCGTGCTCTCCTCGGGCGAGAGTAGTTCCACTACCAGCAGCGCGTACACGCGTGCCGCGGGTAGTTTCTCCGTGTTGTCGGACGTCTATTCTTACACGCTGTCCGACGCTTCCCAGGCAGAGGACGTCGTGGGCTTCTCTTTGGCCGGCTGGTACGGAGGCGTGGCGTTGGAATATATCGAGATTCCCGCCGAGGTCACGGTTACGGTCAACGGCACGGCTATGACCAAGCCCGTCGTGCGCGTTAAGCCCGAGACGGACTATGCCGATTACTCGTTCGGCGGCGTCAATACCGCCATCACCGATATCATCATCGGCGGCAATGTCATCGAGGTCACCACGGGTGCGTTTTACGGTATGGAATATCTCCGCAACGTTACGTTGCTCGAAGGAGCCTCCCCCGTCTATTTGTACCCCTATTGCTTCGGTGGTTGCCCCAATTTGGTCGGCGTTGACAATCAGCGCACGAATCCCACGGGGTGGAGCACCTCTATGATTATGGCCGGCAGTTCCCCCATTCAATAGTATGACCACGAAAGAGTCTTCCGAGTCGACCACCGTTCGGTTCAATCAACGCAAGCGAACGATCCTTCTTATCGTTATCATCGTCGTCGCCGTCGCCGCTTTGGGCGTTGCCATCGGTCTGACGGCGTATTTCGTTGCGCGCAACAATCGCACCGTCACCATCACGTTCAATACCACCGTCGCCGAGGTGGAGCCCATCACCGTCAAATGGGGTGAGGTGCCCGAATTGCCCGTATTGACGCAGGAAGGCTACGAGTTCTTCGGTTGGTACACCGAGGACGACGTTTTGGTCGACGAGGCCTTTTTTGCCGATTTCGATTATTTGACGGACCTTGTTCTGCATCCCGTATGGCGCGTCGTCGACGCGGTTACGGTCACCTACGTATCCCGAGGGGGCACGAACGTTGAGCCGCTCTCCGTTCCGCGCGGTTATACCAAGAGCGTGGCGGGGCAGACCGAACGCGACGGCTTCTATTTGTTGGGCTGGTGCTTCGACGAGCAATGCCTCAATATGTACTATCCCGAGGAGTACGTCGTCAATAGCGATATTACGCTCTACGCCAAGTGGTTACCGCGCAATCTCGGTGAGGACGTGGTCGGCACCATCAATTACAACACGATGGGCGGCGAGCAAGTCGACGCCGTCACTTTGTCGTTGGGACAAGCCGTTGCGCTCGCCGACGTGCATCGCGAGGGCTATGCTTTCGTCGGTTGGTACAGCGACAAGGACTACACCTATCCCGTAGACTCGGATATTTTGCTCACGCAGTCTTGCGTGCTGTACGCCAAATGGGCGCCCAACGACGACGTCTTTACCATCGCGTTTTCCCTGCCCGTCGGCGCACCTTCCATGGAATCCGTGCGGTACCGTTACGACGCTTTGGTGCGCGAAAGCGATTTCCTCGCACCGTCGTGGGAAAGTCATCGCTTGGTCGGCTATTTCGCCGACGAGAGTTTTTCCGAACGCGTCAAGTTTCCTTTGCACGTTCGCAGCGACCTTACTATTTACGTGGCGTACGAAAAGGAGGGCGACCTCGTCAACACGGTCACCTTTGCCTTGTACGACGACGTCGTCACCGTGCAGACGTACGCTTTGGGCACCACTTTGGTCGATTGGACGCCTTCTCGCGAGGGCTACGTGTTTGACGGGTGGTATTCGGACGAAGCGCGTACGCACTCCATCGATTTGGACGTCACGCCCACGTCGGACGGTCTCATCGTCTATGCGGGGTGGATTGCCGAGAGCGATTTTGCCGACGACGCCATTCTGTACGAGATATCCTCGGATGGTACCTATGTTTCGGTCGCCGGGTTAGTAGACCGCAGTATCGAGCGTGTGACGATACCCGATGAGTTCCGAAATCTACCCGTGCGTGAGATAAGCGAGCGTGCTTTTTACGGCTGTATGTTCACGAGCGCGGAGATCGGACAAAACGTGCAATCCATCGGCGCCAACGCGTTTTCGGACAATAACTTTTTGGCAGGTATAACGTTGCCCGCAGGCGTCACGTCGGTCGGGCAAGAGGCATTTGCACGATGCTCGCAGCTGGCGTCCGTCACCGTCGCGGGCATAGCGCAATTAGGAGACGGCGCGTTCCGCGAGTGTGCTCTTTTGCAGACCGTTTCGGCGCAATTCGTCAGTCGCGTGGGGTTAGACGCTTTCCGCGGTTGTACCTCTCTTTCGAGCGTTGACGTAACCTACGTCGGCGTCATAGAGAGCCGCGCTTTCCGCGATTGTACTTCCCTTTCGGACGTTCGTTTGGCCGGCGGCGTTTTGGCCGAGATCCCTTCCGATTGCTTCTCAGGTTGCACGACGTTGTCCATCGTCAATCTCCCGTCGTCCGTCAAAACCATCGGCTACAATGCCTTTGCCGACACGTCCATCGTTGAGTTCGACACCAAAGGGTGCGAGCGCGTCAGAAGCGGCGCGTTCCGTGGGGTGAAGACGCTCGTGCGGTTCAAGATAGGCGCGGCGCTTCAAGAGTTGGAAGTCGGTGCTTTGGCGGAGACGTTTGCCCTGCAAGCCTATGTCGTCGACGCCGCCAATACCGTTTACAGCGCCATAGACGGTGCGCTCTACGACAAGGCGGGGACGACGCTGTACGCCGTTGGGGGCGGGGAAACGTGCACTATTAGCGCTTCGGTAGACGATATCTATCTTACCGCTTTCCTCTATGCCAAACAACTCAAAAACGTCGTGGTCGCCGCCGACAACGCCAAGTATAGTTCGGTGGACGGCGTGCTCTATACCAAAGACGAGAAGACCTTGCTTTGCTATCCCGCGGGGCGCACGGCCAAAGCGTATCTCGTGCCCGACGGCACGCTCACCGTCAACAGCGCGGCGTTTGCCTATAACGATTACGTGGAAGAGATTACCTTGCCCGCCGAGCTGATGACCGTGTCGCAATGGGCGTTTTACGAGTTGCCCGAACTCAATACCATTCATTGTATGGGCGACGTGGTCATTCCCGAAGGAGATATGGGCGCCGTGTACGCGTGCCCCAAGGCCGTGGTCACTCGCGAAGAATAGGCGCGACTCGACGAACCGCGCGAAGCGGCATAGACCGTCGCAACGTTTCAAGAAAGGTAACAAAACCCCCGAACAAGGTAGCAAAAACCCCCGAACATTGAAGTGAACCCCATTTGGGACACTCAATAAAAAAACGGACAAAGAATACTTCCTATGGTACAATAGCCGTAGGAGGTATTTTTATATGGCAAGAAAAGGACAAAAGTTTAACAAGTATACTGTTGAGTTTCGGCAGC
>JAFPXC010000030.1 GCA_017394805.1 Clostridia bacterium
GCTGCCGAAACTCAACAGTATACTTGTTAAACTTTTGTCCTTTTCTTGCCATATAAAAATACCTCCTACGGCTATTGTACCATAGGAAGTATTCTTTGTCCGTTTTTTTATTGAGTGTCCCAAATGGGGTTCACTTCAATGGGCGAAGGTTTTTTCGTAGAGGGAAAAACGTATTAGAACATCAATTTCTCGATGAATTTCCGCTCGGGCTTGCTGACTTTGCCGTCGATGGCGCAGATGGCGATGGTGACGAGGACGATGTCGGAGGCAATCTCTTCGGGAAGGGCCTTGACAATCTCGACCATTTTGGCAAACAACTGGTCGTCTTCGCTCATATTATTGACCTTGTCGCGGCAAGCGGCATAGTCGAAGTCGCCGCCGAACATCGCTTTGCAGAGGGGCAACACGGACGCGTATTCCTCGTCCGCCAATCTGCCGTCCAAAGCCAAAATGCCGTGCAGATAGATGCAGTATACCATGACGCTATCCGCGTTTTTGCCGGTAAGCGCCTGCAACGCGGGAATAATCTCCAAAGATTTGCTCTGGATGAGCACGAATAAATCCTCTTTGGAAACTTTCTCTACTTTCTTCAAATATTGGTTGAGTTCTTTCATTCGCTTTGTCTCCTTGTGGATAAGATAGTGCTATTATAACACAACGCGATTACTTATGCAATACGCTTTTGAAAAAAACCGCGAGAATACCGATTGCCGTCGAAACTCCGCAAGCAGGCGACTAATACTCCACCTTGGCCAAATACAATCCGCACGCCTCCATGGTCTTGCCGAGCCCCTTGCGGTCCTTGGTCTCGATGGCGACGGCAATGGCTTGGGGGGTGAGCCAACCCCACCCCGCGTAGACCAACGTGCCGACCATAATGCGTACCATATTGTACAAAAAACCGTTGCCTGTGACCGAAAAGGTGATGACGTTACCCGTTTCTTCGATACCGATATCGTAGATGGTGCGAACGGTGGTCTTGACGTGACCACCCGTGGCCTGCATCGCCTTGAAGTCGTGTTCGCCCAAGATCACCTCGGCGGCTAAGCGCATTTGGCCAAGGTCGGGACGGCGAACGACGTGAGCGTGCGTTTCGTAAAGGAAGGCATCGGCGTGCTCGCCCCAATATAACTTGTAGACGTATGTCTTGCGCTTGACCGAAAAGCGGGCGTTGAAATCGGCGGGGACTTCGCGCGCCCAAAGTACGCGCACGTCCTGCGGCAACCGCGTGTTGAAGGCAAAAGGAATCTTGTCAAAAGGAATGCGCGCGGCCGTGTCGAAATGGGCGCATTGCTCCAAGGCGTGTACGCCCGCGTCCGTGCGGCCCGAGCCGTGGAACGTGACGGCTTCGCCCGTCAGGTCGGACCACGCCCGCATAAGGACCTCTTGCACCGAAAGTCCGTTCTTCTGCCGCTGCCAGCCGCAATAGGCCGTGCCCTTGTACTGAATGCCCAAAAGAACGCGCATATCAATTCACCCAAGTCATAATGAGATTCCAGATCATACCGTCGAAATCGTAGAGCACGAGATTGAGCACAATGACGGTAAGTAAAACGCCGAAGACCAACAGGCCCACCAAGTCGCGCCAAGTGAGGCGCAAGACGCGGTAGCGCGTGCGCTTGGGCGAAGCGTTGTAACAACGGGCGTCCAAAGCCAACGCCAACTCCTCCGCGCGACGGAACGCGCCCACGAAGAGGGGAATGAGAATGGGCACCAAGGCCTTGACGCGCTTGAAGATATTGCCCGAATCCAAAGAGGCGCCGCGCGCCTTTTGCGCGAGCATAATGCGGTCGGTCTCTTCCATCAAAGTGGGCACCATGCGCAAAGCGATGCTCATAATGACCGCGACGTCGCGCACGGGGAAGCGCACCAATTTGAGGGGGGACAGCAGGCTCTCGATGGCGTCGGTGAGTTCCATCGGAGTGGTGGTGTAGGTGAGAATGGCCGGCCCCATGACCAACAACAAAATGCGCAACGCCATCTTGGCGGCGTGCAACAGGCTCTCCACCGAGACGGAGAGTATCCACCACTTCCACAAAGGCTCGCCCAACCCCGAGAAGAATACGTTGATGATGGAAATGAAGACGACCAATATCGCCACGCCCTTGACCGAGCGGAACAAGGTGCGCAAAGGTACCTTGGCGATAAGGGCGACCGTGAGGACGAACACCAAGTAGGCGAAGTAGCCCACGAAAGAATCGACGAAAAAGATGAGCACGACGTAGGCGAGCATCAAAAGCACCTTGGCGCGGGCGTCCATGTGGTGTACGCCCGAATCGGAGGGATAGTATTGACCGAATACGACGTCTTTCATACCCTGCCCTCCACGATGGCCTGTATGGCGTCCACCAAGTCCTTAGGCGTCAAAACGGGGGGTACGTCCCACCCTTTTTGGCGCAAGAGGTCGGCAAGTTGCACCGCCTGCGGTATATCTAAGCCGAGCGAGCGGAGTTCCTCGCCCTTGGCGAACAACTCGGCGGGGGTGAGGTCGTAGACGAGGCGACCTTCGCGCAAAACCAAGGCGCGATTGCAATACTCGGCGACGGCTTCCATGTCGTGACTGACCATGATGACGGTGGGACACACCGTGCGGTGCAAACGGACGACCAAGTCCATCACGTCCCGCCTGCCCTTGGGATCGAGTCCCGCGGTGGGCTCGTCCAACACCAAAACCTTGGGGCGCATGGCGATAACGCCCGCGATGGCGACGCGGCGCTTCTGCCCGCCCGACAACTCGAAGGGAGAACGCTCGGCGAGGGCGTCGTAATCGAGCCCCACCAACTCGATGGCTTCGCGCACGCGGACCGCGGTCTCCTCGGGAGAAAGCCCCGCGTTGCGACAGCCGAAACCCACGTCCTTGGCCACCGTTTCGTCGAACAGTTGATACTCGGGATATTGAAAGACCATGCCTACCGTAAAGCGCAGGCGTTTGTAGTCGGGACGGCGGGCGGTGAGGTCGATATCATCCACGACTACGCGCCCCTCGGTGAGGCGAATCAGCCCGTTGAGGTGCTGCAACAACGTGCTCTTGCCGCTACCCGTCTGCCCGACGACCGCGACGAAATCCCCTTCCCGTATGGAAAAGGTGACGTCCTCCAACGCGCGTTTCTCGTAGGGGGACTTCTTCATATAGGTATATCCCAATCCCTCTACTTCAATCGACATATCTGCTCCGCTAAATCGTTCAAATCGCATTCGCCCGCGTCGACGGCGTACCCCTTGTCGTGCAAGAGGGAGGCTATCTTGGCTACGGGCGGCAACTCCAACCCGCAACGGGTGACCAAGGCTTCGTCCGCAAATAAATCGTGCGGCTTGCCCGAAAACGCCACATGGCCGTCTTCCAAAACGACGGCGCGGTCGGCACCCACGCACTCGTCCATGTGGTGCGTGATGAGCACCACGGTCATATTCTCGCGTCGGTTGAGGTCGTGCAACACCGACAGCACCTCGGCGCGGCCCATGGGATCGAGCATGGCCGTGCTCTCGTCCAACACCAAAACCTTGGGCTTCATGGCCAAAACCGAGGCGATGGCGACGCGCTGTTTCTGCCCGCCCGACAGTTTGAGGGGGGTGTGACGACGGTAGTCCAACATACCCACGGCGTTGAGCGCCCACTCTACCCGCTCGACGATCTCGTCGTGCGGAACGCCCAAATTCTCGGGGCCGAACGCCACGTCGTCCTCGATGATGGAAGCGACCATTTGATTGTCGGGATTTTGAAAAACCATGCCCACCGTGGAACGAATGCGGAAAATGACCTCGTCCGTTTCGTCCGCCGTGCTGTCGCCGTAGACCGTGACCGTGCCTTCCTGCGGGACCAAAAGACCGTTGAGCATCTTGGCAAGCGTGCTCTTACCCGTGCCGTTGGCACCCAAAAGCACGACGAACTCGCGCTCCTCGATGGATAGAGAAACGCGGTCGACCGCCGTCAATTCGGCGTCGTCGATGAGGTACCGATAGGATACGTTGTCAACGGTGATGGCTTGCATAACGACATTATACCATAATCCGCAACGCAATACAAAGTAAATAGATATAAATATCTTATTTGAAAGCACATTGACTTCGGGCAGGCGTTGTGGTAGGATAGGAAATGAGGTATTCGTATGAGAATCGATAAATATTTGAAAGTATGCAGATTGATCAAACGCCGCACGATGGCAAACGAAGCGTGCGACTCCGAGCGCATTTTGATAAACGGCAAGGTGGTGAAACCCTCCAAAGAAGTGAAGGAAGGGGACGTGGTGACCGTGTGCTACGGCAATAAGACCGTGACCGTGCGCGTGCTGAAAGTGGCCGACGTGGTGCGCAAAGAAGAAGCGTCGCAACTGTACGAGGTGATAGATGAAGTATAGCGTGATCATCCCCGCGGCGGGCGCGGCAGAGCGATTCGGCGAAGAAAAACTGCGCTTGCCCTACGCGGGCGGCGAAGTGTGGCAAGCGGCCGTCGGCGTTTTTGAAGAAGACGAGGACGCCGTCGAAATCTTTTTGGTCGTACCCGAAGACGAGGTGGCGAATTATCACCCCAATAGCGCGAAGTGCACAGTGATAGCGGGCGGCAAAACGCGCGCGGAAAGCGTGCGAAACGCCCTATTGCACGTAACCGAAGACTACGTGCTCGTCCACGACGGCGCGAGGCCCAACCTCGACCGCGCTTTGGTGCGGCGCGTCGTAGAAGCATTGGAAACGCACGACGCCGTGGTGCCCGTGGTGGGGGCGACGGACAGTACGCTCTACCAAGGCAACTACGTAGATCGTAAGGAAGTGCAAGCCGTGCAAACGCCGCAAGGCTTCCTGACGAGCCTACTGCGGGAATGCGTGGCGCAAGCAGACGGCGACTACACGGACGAAGGAAGTCTCGTGGAAAAGGTTTGCCCCGCGTATAGGGTGGACGGGGACGTAAACAACCGCAAATTGACCTATCCCGTGGACTACTACGGCCTGGCGGGCCGCACGGTAACGGGGGTGGGATACGACATACACCGATTGACCGAAGGGGACGGCATAACGCTCGGCGGGGTGAAGATACCCTGCGACAAAAAAGCGGTGGCGCACTCGGACGGCGACTGTGTACTGCACGCCGTGATGGACGCGGCACTGTCTACGGCAGGGCTGAAGGATATCGGGCATTATTTTCCCAATACGCCCGAATGGAAGGACGCGGACAGCCGACGGATGCTCGGCATCGTGCTGGACGAGGTGAAGGCGAAAGGCTGCGTGCCGACGGCTATATCGGTGGCCGTGGTGTGCGAAGCGCCCAAATTGTCGCCGTATTTCGACGGAATGCGCGAGTCCTTGGCTGACCTGATGGGGATACGCCCGAGCGACGTGGGTATAACCTGCACCACCAACGAAGGCGTGGCGATGAGGGTAAACGACCTCGTGACGAGCGAAGCGATAGCGGCTTTCGCCACCGTTACGGCATTGCGCAAAGCGCGGTGAAATTTTCGCAAAGCGAAAGTGAAGTTGCTTCGCAGTGAAGTTCAAGCACAGCCTCGAGTGAAGTTCGCCTACGGCGAGTTGTGGATAAAAGGTACGAAAAAGCCTATAACGTATATGGGTTTTGGATACAAACGCGAAGTGGCGGTTGAGAAATATACTCTCAACCGCCACTTCGTTGTAAATGGGACTGTGCCCGCGTGAATCGGCCTATGGCCGTGAATCGACACCCATTCGGGTATCGAAATGGCATCTAATACGCGTTGTGAATAATTATTGTATTGATAGAATAACTTAGGCTTTGAGCCCGTAGTAGGCGGCAAGCGAGGCAAAGGCGGGAAGGCTACGGCGAATCATAACCGTATCTACGCAATAGGCCACGCGAAGCCAGCCCTTCGCGCCAAAACTGTCACCGGGAACGAGCAACAGGCCGTACTGCTTGGCCACCTCGCTGACCGACTCGCTGTCCTCAACGGGGGCCTTGACGAAGAGATAGAACGCCCCCTGCGGCTTGATGCAGGTGAAACCCAACGCGGTGAGACCGCCGTACAAGAGATCGCGGTTGGTGCGATAGACAGCCACATCCGATGTGACGCCCTGCAAATCGCCCACTACCCGTTGGAGAAGAGAAGGGGCGCACACGTAGCCCAAGGCGCGTCCCGCACCGCATACGGCGGCGTACACCGAGGAAGCGTCGGTGGCGGCGGGATTGACGGCAACGTAGCCGATACGCTCGCCCGGCAGGGACAGCGACTTGCTGTAGCTGTAGCACACGATGGTGTCGGGATAGAGACGGGGCAAGTAGGGAACGTCTACGTCGTAGGCAATCTCCCGATAGGGCTCGTCCGCGATGAGATAGATGGGGTGGCCGTACTCGGCGGCACGGGTGCGCAACAAAAGAGCCAAGGCCGCCAACTCGGCATCCGAATAGACGACGCCCGAAGGATTGTTGGGGCTGTTGACGACAATGGCCTTGGTCTTGGGCCCGACGAGGGTGCTAAGCGCCGTGAGGTTGACGCCGCAATCCTCTTGCATGGGTGCGACCACGGGAACGCCGCCCGCCGAACGAATGAAGACGTAATACTCGGGGAAATAGGGGGCCAGCACAATGAACTCGTCGCCCGCGCAACAGAGCGCACGGAAGGTGATGGTGAGCGCCGCCGCCGCGCCGCAAGTGAGATAGATATACGACGCGGGCACGTCCGCGCCGAAACTGTCGCGAATATGCTGAGAAATGCGGGTGCGCACCGCCATATCGCCCGCCGCCGTGGTGTAGTTGTGCACGCCCGTCTCCGCCGCGTGGCGCGCGATGGACTCCCCTACCGAAGCGGGGGGCTGTACGGACGGATTGCCCAAGCTGAAGTCGAAGACGCTATCCGCGCCCAACTCCGCCTTACGGCGACAGCCAAACTCGAATAACTCGCGAATGGCGGAACGATTTTCACCTAAATCTTGCATTTCTTTGTTGATCATATTGGCTTTACCTCGTCTAAATTGTACTACCAAAGGGAAAGTGATGTCAATAAGTTGGGCAATTTCGCCAAGACTGGGTGAAAATATTTGCATTGCGCGGGAAGAAAATCGTACAATGAAAGGGTGAGGTGTCTATGAACTTTCTCGACCATATTTTGAAAAACGACAGATTCGCTATCTTGAACAAAGTGGAATTGGTGGAAGTGTCGGCGGAATACGCCATAGCGAAGGCCCCCGTGACCGAAAATGCGCTCAATGCGGACGGCGTGGCGCAAGGCGGGTTTATCTTCACCCTCGCCGACCTCTGCTTTACCTTCCTCGCCAACTATTTGCACCCGCGGACGGTCACGCAGATGGCCACGGCGACCTACGTCGCGCCCGCCAAGGGCAAGTGGCTGTGGGCAAAGGCCGTGGAGTTGTCGGCGACAAAGCACAACGACGTGGTGCAGGTGACGGTGACGGACGAGGACGGCAATACGGTGGGGTTGTTTCAGTTCAACGGCTTCATAGCGAAAACCGAATAAAAGAAAGAGGTCTTTCGACGGCGAAAGTCCTCTTTTTCACTCTTCCCAATACGGCGCGAAGGCGGTATTCGTTATTCGCTCATTAATCACAACGCGTAGGCGTTATTTGTTGTCGTTGCCCTCGAAGTAGTAGTTGGGATCGACCAATTTGTCGTCGCGCTTGACCTCGAAGTGCAGGTGCGAGGGATCGGCGGACTCGAAGTAGCCCGTCTGGGCCACGTAGCCGATGACGTCCCCTTTCTTGACCTTGTCGCCCACCTTGACGGGTACGGACGGCGCGAGAAGCGCGTAAATCGTGGAAAAGCCGTCGCTATGCTTGAGCGTGACCTCGGTGCCACGCATCGTAGTGGTGCCGATGGCCGTCACTTCGCCGTCGAAGACGGCGCGCACCGCCGTGCCGACGTCGGACAGGAAATCCACGCCTTGGTGGGTAGACCAATGCTTCATCGTGGCGTTGTAGACGAGCGTGCTGTCCGTGTAGTCCTTGAGGACTTCCGCCCCCTCGATGGGCTTGTCGATGACGAACGCCACCGCTTGCGGTTCGGGCGTTTTGTCGGCCTCCGCCGCGGCCGCCGTGTTCGATTTGTCCGTGGTCTTGGGCGTGTCGGTTTCGGTCTTGTTTTCCTTATTGCTATCGTCTACGGGTTTGCCCGAGGCGTCTACCACGTTGCCGGCGGGTAAGGCGTCGGAATTGCTTTGATTGCCGATGATGACGGTGTAGGTGACGAGGGCGATAATGGCCAACAGGCACACCACCATCAAAATGGCGTATATGTTCTTTTTGAAGAATAGCAACACTTTGTTTTCTTTATACTTCTTTTCCATACTATGTTTACCTCCATTCGACCGAATTGTGGACGGGAACGAAGGGGTTTATACGTGAAAAACAAAAATTGCTTACAAACGGCGTTCGGTACGGGGAAACCCCGTCGGGCGGCGTACGCAACGCACGCGTGGGCGACCCGTCGATAGTCGCACGCAACGCGCCGAAGCGGCTATGTATTTAATATCCGTTAAGAATATTGACGAAGCGTATTTTTGGATATATAATATAGGATATAGTTGACGCGACACGCCTGCGCGTTGAGAAAATACGGAGCGAAAAAAGAAATGAACTCGCAAGCACAATATCATACGACACCCATCGCCGCAATGGCCAATACGCTGGCGGCGATACTCGAAGTGAAAGACATAGTAGGTACGGACGAATTGACCGAAGTCGTGCGCTACGCGTACGAGGGCGAGGCACAACACGTGGTCTTGTTTTGCCCCTCGGCGGTGGGCACGAGCGTTCTCGCGCACTACGACGAAGTGGCCGACAAAATCAAGCGGATAGCGCCCCTGCGGCAGGACTTCGTGGCGCCCTACCCCGCCGACAGCGCGACCTCTTACGCCTCTATGTTCGCGGGAGTGACCGTGGATGACAAGAACAAGCAGGCCTTCGAGCACGCGTTCGACGACAAGGGCGAACCCATACGCAGTCTATTCACGGAATGCAAGGGCAAGCGAAAGGCCGTCGTCCTGTTGAACGAGAAAAACCCCTGCCGTACCTTGTGGAGAGATACGGGCGCGGAAGTCGTGACGGCACGGTCGGATATGGACGTGGTGACCAAAGCCGTGGAATATATACGCAAGGACTGCTACGACCTCATCGTAGTCATGGTGAACGAATTCGACGAGATGCTGCACGCCGTGCAACTGTACGGCAAGCGGTGCGACTCGGCCATACAAAACCATCAAACCGAATTCGAACTGCTGGCGGACGCGGCGTCGGTGTACATGCGCGGCAATACTTTCGTGGGGTTCTGCCCCGACCACGGATGTCATAAAGACCTGTTCGGCGGCGGCGCGCACAAGTCGAGAAAGGCGGAAGACCTGAACGTGACGCATTATTTCGGCGTGGTATCGAGCCTGAAAAAGGATTATTAGACAATAAAAACGTTGACTGACTGTTCTCTATATAGTAAGTCATATATAACCGCGCTTCGGGAAAACCGAGGCGCGGTTTGTTTTTAGCATTCGGGCAAAACCAGAGAGTCAAAGCGCCGTTTTTTGACAAATTTTATTACGGTATTGACTACGGCGGGGATTTGTGGCATAATATGGTCGGACTACAATCGCATATTTAATCCTATTACGAGGAAACTAACTTGGTAAAAGTGTTTCCTCCTTCTCTCGTAATAGGAGATTGTAGTCCAATTCGGGAAGCATTTTTCGGTGCATTCCCGTCAAAAGGAGTGCACTTTTTTGATTATCACCTTTTGCAATCATAGGTATATTAAACTTTTTGATAGTGTACGGGCGCTTACATTGGCTAAACCGCCGTAGAATAGCGATTATTTTGGCAAATCATATTACAACGGTATTGACTACGGCGGGGATTTGTGGCATAATATTTTTGCGACACATTTCCAATACTACAAAGGGAGGGCACTTTTTTTGGTAAAAGTGCTTCCCTAATTCTCCTTTTGTAGGGAAGTGTGTCGCAACATCGGGAAGCATTTTTCGGTGCATTCCCGTCAAAAAGGAGTGCACTTTTTTGATTATCACCTTTTGCGGTCATAGGGATAGCATACTGTCGGCGGAAGAAGAGCGACTTCTCGGCGAATGGCTGCGACAGTATCTCGAAGAATGCCCCAACGCAACGTTCTATTTGGGTGATTACGGAAACTTCGACAAGAAGTGTAACGCCATACTGCGCAAATTGCAAAAGTATTATTCCAAAATCAAGCGGGTATTCGTGACGCCCTATCTCTCACCCGATTACGGCCGCCTGAAAACCGCCAAAGAGGATTACGACGAAATATTGTACCCCTTCGAGGACAGAGTGATGCCCCGATACGCCATACGCATACGGAATGAATGGATGGTAGACCGCGCGGACGTGATCGTCGCGTGCGTCAATAGGAATTGGGGCGGCGCGTACGCGACTTACGCGTATGCTATGCGACGGGGAAAACCCATTCGTAATATCAGGGCTATTTGAGGATTTGACGGTGATTTGGCAACCAAAAAGCCACCCACGTGGGGTGGCTTTTTGGTTGCGGTAGCGAATGACTACTCGCTGAGTTTCTTGTACTTGGCGTAGCGCGCCATGGCTTCGGCCTCGTTGGTGGCGAAGAGTTCGTCGGCTTGGACGGAGATCTTCTTGAGTTGGGCGTAACGGTTCTCGCCCTCGAGGAACTCACGATAGCCGCCTGCGGGCTCCTTGCTGTCCAATTTGAAGGGATTCTTGCCCTCGGCCGCCAAGGCGGGATTGTAACGATAGAGTTGCCAATAGCCGCAATCCACCGCACGCTTCATCTCGATCTGGCTGTTGCCCATATCTTTGAGACCTTGGTTGATGCAGGGCGCGTAGGCGATGATAAGGCTGGGACCGTGATAGGCTTCGGCCTCCAAGATGGCGTCGAGGAATTGCTTTTGCGAAGCGCCCATCGACACTTGCGCCACGTAGACGTAGCCGTAGCTCATAGCCATCATACCCAAGTCTTTCTTCTTGGTCTTCTTGCCGCTCGCGGCGAACTTGGCGATAGAAGCGGTAGGCGTGGCCTTGGAGGATTGGCCGCCGGTGTTGGAATACAACTCGGTATCCAAGACGAGCACGTTGACGTCCTCATTCATGGCCAAGACGTGATCCAAGCCGCCGTAACCGATGTCGTAGGCCCAACCGTCGCCGCCGATGATCCATTGCGACTTCTTGACCAAGCAATCCTTGTCGGCCATGATGGCCTTGACATCCGCATTGACGGGGCAGGACTCGTCGCAATTTGCGGTAAGGGCGAGGAACTCTTCGCTGGCTTTCTTGCTGGCGGCGTAGTCGTCACAGCCGTCGATCCAGGCTTGCGCAACCGCGCGGACTTCCTCTTTGGGCGCCTTCTCGGCGATGGCTTGCATGTGTGCTTTGATGCGATCGCGGCGTTGCTTGACACCCAAGAACATACCGTAGCCGTACTCGGCGTTGTCCTCGAACAAGCTATTGGCCCAAGCGGGACCGTGACCTTGGTCGTTGACGGTGTAGGGGCAGGTGGGCGCGGAGCCGCCGTAGATGGACGAGCAACCCGTGGCGTTGGCCACGATCATGCGGTCGCCGAACATTTGGGTGATGACCTTGACGTAGGGCGTTTCGCCGCAACCGGCGCAAGCACCCGAGAACTCAAACAAGGGCTTGTTGTATTGGGAGAAGATGGGATTGTTGCGCTTGCCTTCCAACGCTTTGGTCTCGGGAAGAGAGGCGGCGTATTCCCAATTGGCTTCCTCGGCGAGTTGCACCTCTTCGAATGGTTTCATCACCAAGGCCTTGCCTTTGGTAGCCGTCTCGGGGCAGGCGTTGACGCACACTTTGCAACCCAAGCAGTCCATCGGGCTGACTTGCATACGATATTGCCAGCCTTTGGCGTGCTTGCTGTCCACGGTGACGAAGCCCTCGGGCTTGTCGGCCAAGATCTCGGCGGTCTGCAAGGTGGGACGAATGGCGGCGTGGGGGCACACGAAGGAACAGCTGTTGCACTGCGTACAATTCTCGGGAATCCACACGGGCACGAAGGGCGCGACGCCGCGTTTCTCGTACTTGGTGGTGCCGGTGGGCACGGCGCCGTCGGGGCTCAACTTGGACACGGGCAGGCTGTCGCCTTTTTGGGCCAAGATGGGGCTGACGAACTCGCGGAAGTACTCGTTGTCCGCAATCTTCAGAGGCTCGGCACCCTCGGTGGTGGTGGCCCAACTCTCGGGATATTTGACCTCGACCAAGTTGGCGATGGCGTTGTCTACGCAGGCGTAGTTCATATTGACGACCGCGTCACCTTTCTTGCCGTAGGTCTTCTTGATGGCCTCTTTCATGTAGCGCTCGGCATCCTCGTAGGGAATGATGTCCGCCAATTTGAAGAAAGCGGCTTGCATAACGGTGTTGACACCCTTCTTGGCGCCAATCTGTTGGATGACCTTGAGACCGTCGAGGGTGTAGAACTTGACGTGCTTCTTGGCGATGGCGTTCTTCATGGAAGCGGGCAATTTCTCGTCCATTTCCTCGGGCGTCCAGATACTGTTGAGAAGGAAGGTGCCGCCCTCTTTCATGGCCGCCAGCATATCGTAACGCAAGACGTAGCTTTGGTTGTGGCAGGCGATGAAGTCGGCGTGGTCGATGAGATAGGGGCTTTGAATGGGGGTATCGCCGAAGCGCAAGTGGCTGATGGTGATGCCGCCCGACTTCTTGCTGTCGTAGGCGAAGTAACCTTGGGCGTATTTGTCCGTATGGTCGCCGATGATCTTGATGCTGTTCTTGTTGGCGCCGACGGTACCGTCCGAGCCGAGGCCGTAGAACAAGCAGCTGCGGGTGCCTTGGGGGGCGGCGTCGATGGACTCCACCACGTCGAGGCTGTTGCCCGTAACGTCGTCCACGATGCCGACGACGAAGTGGTTTTTGCCGCCTCTCTTCATGTTTTGATAGATGGCGTTGACCATAGAGGGCGTGAACTCTTTGCTGCCCAAGCCGTAGCGGCCGCAGTTGACGCGAATGCCGTCCATGCGCGCCTCTTTCAAGGCGGCGACGACGTCCAAATAGAGGGGCTCACCCAAGCAGCCGGGCTCCTTGGTGCGGTCCATAACGCAGATGCGACGGGTGGTGGCGGGCAAGACCTTGACGAAGTCTTTGACCGAGAAGGGACGATACAAACGCACCTTGACGGCACCCACTTTCTCGCCGCGGGCGACCAAGTAGTTGACGGTCTCCTCTACGGTGTCGGCACCGCTGCCCATGATGACGATGACCTTGGTGGCCTTGGGATGGCCGACGTAGTCGAAGAGGTGATAGGAACGACCGGTGAGGGTGCTGACCTTGCGCATCATGCGGCGCACAATCTTGGGCACCTCATCGTAATACTTGTTGGCGGCTTCTCTGCCTTGGAAGTAGATGTCGGGGTTCTGCGCGGTACCCTTTTGCACGGGATGCTCGGGGTTGAGGGCGCGGGCCTTGAAATCCGCAACGTCGTTCATGTCCAACAAGGGCAACAACTCCTTGTTGTCGGGCAAGGTGATCTTGCTGACTTCGTGGCTGGTGCGGAAACCGTCGAAGAAGTGCAGGAAAGGCACTTTGCTCTTGAGGGTGGCGAGGTGCGCGACCACGGCGAGGTCGGCTACCTCTTGCACGGAGGCGGACGCCAACATGGCAAAGCCCGTCTGACGGCAGGCCATCACGTCCGAGTGATCGCCGAAAATATTGAGGGCGTGTGCGGCAAGAGCGCGCGCGCTGACGTGGAAGACGCAAGGCAACAATTCGCCCGAAATCTTGTACATATTGGGGATCATCAGCAAGAGGCCTTGGCTGGCGGTGAAGGTGGTAGTCAAAGCGCCTGCGTTGAGGCTGCCGTGCACTGCACCGGCCGCGCCCGCTTCGGATTGCATCTCCGCCATGCGGACGGTCTGACCAAACAGGTTCTTGACGCCGGCCGCGGCAAATTCGTCACAGTTCTCCGCCATGGGCGAGGAAGGCGTGATGGGATAGATTGCCGCAACTTCGCTGAATGCATAGGCGATAATCGCCGCCGCGGTGTTGCCGTCTACGGTCTTTTTGTAACTCATTCTATTACCTCCTAAAAAAATCTCTGGTTCATTGGTTTCGGCGCCGAATTGACGCCTTAAATATTATAAACCCTATGCATTTTATAAGTCAATAGTTATTTGGTTTATTGCTATAATATATTTCCATTTATATATACAATAAGCGTTGATATTTGCGCCTTGACCGTCGGCACGCGTATAGGCGGGGACGGCAAAAAAAAGAAAGGCCCTTTCGTCATAGACGAGAGAGCCAATGGTCGAGAATCGACGAAAATGCAATTTCTATGAAATTGCAAAGGTCAAAGCACGATACGTCGCGTCGGGCGCGAGGGTAACTCGCGACGAAACACGCCGCGTGTGGATATTAGAATTTCTTGACCGCGCCGGGAGCGCCGCAACAGTTCTTGTATTTCTTGCCGCTACCGCAGGGACAGGGAGAATTGCGCCCTATCTTGGCCTCTTTGCGGACGGCCTGACCTTGGTCGTTGGTGACCAGGTTGTCGGGGTAGTCGTGCAATTTGGTCTTGGTCTCGACCTTGGCGGGATTGGGGGCGGGCACGCGGTCGAATTTGAGCAATTCGGTGACCACGGTGGAACGAATGTTGGCGATCATCGCCTCGAACATCTCATAACCCTCCTGCTGGTAGCTGATGACGGGATCGCGCTGGCCGATCTGACGAAGGCCGATGCCCTTGCGCAAAGCGTCCATATCGTCGATATGGTCGATCCAATTGCTGTCTACGACCGAGAGCATCACGTTGCGCTCGATGAAAGCAAAGGAAAACCCCGCGGGCATCTGCCCCGCCGCGATAAGCTCGGCGCAACGGGCGTTGAAATCTTCCACCTTGGCTTGGTAGGCCGCCAAAACTTTGTCCAACACGCCGTCTATGACGTGATCCATATTGAGTTCGGCCGCCAATACCTCGTCCACAGCGTTGGTGCCTACGGGCAGAACGCGCGCCTCCAGATAGGCGTTGATCTTGGCGTAATCCCACGTGCGAAAGTCCTCGGAATAGTCTACGACTTCCATCACCGCATCGGCGACGACCTCGGGGATCATCTTGAGAATCTCCTCGTGAATATCCACGCCGTTCAACACCTTCTCACGCTCGCCGTAGATGACCTCGCGCTGCTTGTTCATCACGTCGTCGTACGCCAAAACGTGCTTACGTATGCTGTAATTGCGGTCCTCGATGCGCTGTTGGGCACGCTCGATTTGGTTGGTGAGCATCTTGACGGTGATGGGCATATCCTCGGGAAGGTCGAGCCTGTCGGCGATGTTGAACACGGTCTCGCCACCGAAAATGCGCAGGAGATCGTCCTCCATAGAGAGGAAGAAAACCGAACTGCCGGGGTCGCCCTGACGACCCGAACGACCGCGCAACTGGTTGTCGATGCGGCGGCTTTCGTGACGCTCGGTGCCGATGATGCGCAAGCCGCCCAAGGCGATGACTTCGGCCTTGTTGGCGTCCGCGTCCTTCTTGAACAGCGCGTAGTATTTGTCGTATTCGGCTTTGGCCGTTTGATAGGCCTCCGCGTCCTCGGCGGGCGTGACCAGCACGTTGCTGACTTCCGCAATGAGGTCGGAGGGATACCCCAACTCGGCGAGTTTGACGCGCGCGGCAAAGGCGGGGTTGCCGCCCAAGAGAATGTCGGTACCACGGCCCGCCATGTTGGTGGCGATGGTGACCATGCCTTTCTTGCCTGCCTGCGCGATGATCTCGGCCTCTTTTTCGTGATTTTTGGCGTTGAGGACGTTGTGGGGGATCTTGGCGCGGCGTAGTTCGTCCGACAGAAGCTCGGACTTCTCCACGTTGATCGTGCCGACCAATACGGGCTGGCCTTTTTCGTGGCAGGCGCGAATCTCCTCGACGATGGCGGTAAGTTTGCCCTTCTTGGTCTTGTACAGGCGATCGTTCTCGTCAATGCGCTTGACGGGCAGGTTGGTGGGAATGCACACGACGTCCAACCCGTAGATATTTTGGAACTCCTGCTCCTCGGTCTTGGCCGTACCCGTCATACCCGAAAGGCGACGATAGAGACGGAAATAGTTTTGGAAAGTGATGGTGGCGTAGGTCTTGCTCTCGTTGCGCACGGTCAGGCCTTCCTTGGCCTCGATGGCTTGGTGCAAGCCCTCGCTGTAGCGGCGGCCTATCATCAAACGACCTGTGAACTCGTCCACGATGATGACCTCGCCGTCGTTGACCACGTAGTCCACGTCGCGCTTCTTGAGGTAGTTGGCAACGAGGGCTTGGTTGATAATGTGGAGAAGCTGGACGTTCTCCGCATCGGAGAGATTCTCCAACCCGTAGAAGGCTTCGGCTTTGGCAACGCCCGAATCGGTCAGACGAATGGTATTCTCCTTTTCGTCAATGGCGTAATCGCCGTCCTCTTCGGCCCCCTCTTCCCCGCCGATGGCGCGGGCGATCTTCGCCATTTTGCTCTCCTCGTGAACCTGCGTTTGGGTGGGCGCTACCAACTTGCGCACGAAGCGGTTGGCCTTGACGTACTCCTCGTTGGACTCGTTGGTGGGGCCGGAAATGATGAGCGGCGTGCGGGCCTCGTCGATGAGAATGCTATCCACCTCGTCCACCAAGGCGTAGCGAAGCTCGCGCTGGACCTTGTCCTCTTTGCGCTTGACCATGTTGTCGCGGAGATAGTCGAAACCGAACTCGTTGTTGGTGCCGTAGGTAATGTCGCAGAGGTACATCTCCTTCTTCTCATCGCGGGGCTGCTGGCTGTAGATGACGCCGACCGAGAGGCCGAGGAAGCGGTACACCTGCCCCATCCACTCGCTGTCGCGCATGGCCAAATACTCGTTGACCGTGACGATATGAACGCCGTTGCCCTCGAGCGCCAAGAGATAGGCGGGCAAGGTGGCCACGAGAGTCTTGCCTTCGCCCGTGCACATCTCGGCGATACGACCTTGGTAGAGGGCGATGCCGCCCATCAGTTGCACGTGGAAGTGGCGCATACCCAATACGCGGGTGGCCGCCTCGCGCACCAAGGCAAACGCCTCGGGCAAGAGGTCGTCGGTGGTGGCGCCTTCGGCCAAGCGATTTTTGAGAATTTGGGTGTAGGCGGTAAGTTCGGCGTCCGATTTGGTGGCGAACACGTCGGCCAAACCCTCGATGAGGTTGGCGATCCTATCTATCTTTTTGAGTTGTCTTTTGTTGGAAAACGAATCAACGCTGTTTTTCATGGCTACTCCTTAATAATTTTAGTGCGCTATTATTAATTATATATCATTTGGAAAGATTTGTAAATCATATTTTGACGACCATTTGACAAAGGCGCGTGAAAGAAAGGAAACGGGCGAAACCGGAGCGAAAAACGAAACGCGTGCTCGCATGATTATAAAACTAAACGCGCTCCCGAAATGGGAACGCGTTCGGTGTAGTGCCTCGACTTAGGGCTATTGCCCTTCCGGCGCAACGGAAGTTCATTTGGCGGGCTTGAAACTGTCTTTGAGACCGACGACCTGGTTGACGACGAGGTGGTCGGCGGTGCTATTCTTGGCGGTCATATAGTAGCCCGTGCGCACGAATTGATAGTGTACGTAGGGGGTGTAATCGAAACCTGCCTCGGCAACGGCGCCCTCGATGACGGTCTTGCTGTTGGGGACCAAACGCTCGTCGAAATCCCGCCCGTCGGACACGTCGTCCAAGAGGTAGTCGAACTCGTTGATGGTGAGGGGCACGCAGGTGGCGGCGTCTACCCAATGGATAGTGCCCTTGACCTTGATGCCGGCATTGGCACCGCCCTCGCGGCTGTCCTCGATGATGGCGGCGTGCACGACGGGACGGCCGTCCACCATTTCGTGGGAGACGTAGCGGACGATATAGGCGCCCATCAAGCGCACCATGCCGTCGGGCTTCAGGCGGAAATACTTGGGCGGGGGGTTGTCGGAGAAATCTTCCTCGTCTATGTACAACTCGCGCGAGAAATGCACCTTGCGCGTGCCCTTTTCGGGTTGCATCGGGTTGACGGGAATCTCGAAGATTTCATTCCCCTCCACGTTGTCAAGAATGAGCCGAATGGGACGGCGCACGACCATGGCGCGGTTGGCCTCGGCGTTGAGGTACTCGCGGACGCAATGCTCGAGCATGGCCACGTCCACCTCGCTGTTGGCCTTGGCTACGCCGATGCGGGCGCAGAACTCGCGGATGGCGGGGGCGGGATAGCCGCGCTCGCGCATACCGCTGAGGGTGGGCATACGGGGATCGTCCCATCCTTCTACCACGCCCATATCCACCAACTTCTTGAGGTAGCGCTTGGACATAATGGTGCGGGTGAGGTTGAGACGGGCGAACTCGATTTGACGGGGGGCGGGCGAGAAGCCGCAGGCTTCCTTGACCCAATCGTAGAGAGGACGATGGTCCTCGAACTCCAACGTGCAGATGCTGTGGGTGATGCCCTCGATGCCGTCCTCGATGGGGTGCGCGAAGTCGTACATCGGGTAGACGCACCACTTGTCGCCCGTGTGCCAATGGGAAGCGTGCAGCACGCGGTAGATGACGGGGTCGCGCATATTAATGTTGGGATTGGCCATATCGATCTTGGCGCGCAAGGTCTTGGCGCCGTCGGGTACGACGCCCGAACGCATCTCCTCGAACAAGGCGAGGTTCTCCTCTACCGAACGGTTGCGGTCGGGGGACTCCAGCCCGGGGTGATAGAGGTCGCCGCGGGTGGCGGAGATCTCCTCGGCGGACATATCGCAGACGTACGCCTTGCCCGCTTTGATGAGCTGGACGGCATAGTCGTACATTTGGTCGAAATAGTCGCTGGCATACAGTTCCTTATCCCAGTCGAAGCCGAGCCACTTGATATCCTTCTCGATACTTCTTACGTACTCGATGTCCTCTTTGGTGGGGTTGGTGTCGTCGAAGCGCAGGTTGCAACGCCCCTTGTACTTCTCCTTGACGCCGAAATTGATGCACAGACTCTTGGCGTGACCCACGTGCAAATAGCCGTTGGGTTCGGGCGGGAAACGGGTGACGACCTCGTTCACGACGCCACGCGCCAATTCGTCATTGATGATTTCCTCGATAAAATTGCTGCTCTCTACTATTTCGCTCATACTGTCCTCTTCATCGCGCGATATCCGCGCATATATCCATTTTATACGAAGTATAAACCAAAAGTCAATCAATGTGGCGACACACGCAAAGAAAAGGTATATTTGTGGGCAGTGGCAAACAGATATTGTCATATAGGTAAAGCACGTATTTTACACTGTAACACATAACTTGTTTAACGCGCTTTCAAACATTGCAAGAAAATTTTTAACCCCATTCTTTTTAATATAATCAAGCACTGCTTTTTGGTCATCCAACGCAATTTGCCGCTTTCTTGCGGTGTCACCAAGGCTTGCGTCATTATGAAATGCGAAGTAAAAGCCGTCGCCGGCAAACGTGTTTTTTGGTTGATTAGCAACGCGGGTAGCCGTACTTCCCCCACGTACAACGCTCCAATTATCTCCAAATGTCCGCCGAATCCACGCCAAATTCGCCGGGGGTGATACAATCACTACCCCCGGACGAATGCGAGATTGCCCTTTCGGGCGGATTACAGAAAAATTTGCTATCGATTTTCCTCACTTCGTTCGTTAGAATAGCTTAATTTTCAAAGCGGGGACGACACCGTTATCAGTGAAGCTAACAATGAAGCCGTTGTTGTAGCCATAGTTGTCGACGAAGCGCGCGTAGTCACTAAAATCATAATAGGGCGAGCGAAGCCACCAATAGCCATTACCTTTGTAAGAACTATCGGTGCTTGTCCAGGCGCCTTGGCAGCGGGCGTAGTCCGTGTTTTGTTTGCGGCGTGCCGTGTCGTAGTCAGTATAACTGCTGTCGAATCCATACGCCGCGTTGGTCACTTCTTGCTCACTGAGCAAGAAGACGTGGTCTTGCGTATTGGCGCAGGCGTAGGAGTTATTGCCGCTATTCCAATTCGTGGCATTGCTGTTGGGGTTGGTGCTTCGCGCGCTGTTGTCCACCGTAGTCAGCAGGATCAATTGCTTCTGTAGGTCGTTGAACGCCGTGTTGTAGAAGGTGTCGTTGAGCCATTTGCGGATGTTGGACAGGGCGTAGTTGTTGGCATAGCCCGTTCCACCGTTGTGGAAAAATTGAGACGTACTTTCCGAGGGATAATACTCTTGGCTGTCTATCGCCATCTCGCAGAAAATAAGCGCTTCGCCGTTTGCTTCGCTGAGGATGTGCCACTTGATGGGTTCGTACCGGAACCAGTATATCGTGCCTGTGTTGTACCCGTTGTCGTCTTGGGAACTATTGATTGCGCTGCTGCTTTCCATGGTGAAGGAGGGTCTGTACGAGGTGAAGTACACGCCGCGGTATTTCTCGCCGTTGTTCGTCAGGTCTATGTACCACATATAGTCGGATACCGAGCCATCGATATAATATCCGTAACTCGTCCAGCCCTGCGCGTTGGATGAGGTGGGCAGGGTACCAGCCGCCGTGGTGAGTGCATTTGTGATTGTGCTGTCTGTTACTTGCGTTTGAGGATATTCGCCGAAATAGAGGTAATCCCCGTCGCGCAGATAGCCTTGTTCCGTAGTAGTAGAGGTAGTGGCACTCCACGTGGATGGAACAGTCGTTTCGCCGCATGCCACCAAGGCAAGGCAAAGGCAAAAAACAATGGAAAAAGATAAAATTAAGCCACAGATTTTTTTCATATTTTTCTCCTGAAGATTTATTTACTCTTTCGAGTCAAAATAATTATAGTACATTTGTTTACTAAAAGTCAATAGTAAATATTTTTACTTGTATACTTTGAAAGAGGTGGCAAATGGCACAAGCAAACTTTATTAAGCGAATACGGGATTTGCGAGAGGACGCAGATAAAACGCAAGCGGAAATCGCCGCGGTTTTGGGCACGTCGCAGACCATGTATGCACGATATGAGCGCGGTGCCAACGAGTTGCCAATCCACCATTTGATAACGTTGTGCAAGTACTATCACGTTAGCGCGGATTATATACTTGGGTTGGAAGAATAATAATATACAAAAAACGAGGCACGAAAAGTGCCTTGTTTTTGGTTTTGCGTGCTCATGCAAGGGGGATGTTTCGACTACGCTTTTTGCGCATACAACAGATGTCTAAGCGTAGCTTATACGAGCGGATATCGTTCTATATCGCCCATTTATCCTTTGCATAAAAAAAAGTCCGCTGGCTTGAAGCGGACTTTTCATCTTGAAACGAATAGATAGGCAAGCGAATGTGCTTGTTGGGATATTGCTTTGGGTCCGTATCCCTCGGACCGACCTACCCTTGCGGGTTGGCCTCGACAAAGCAGATAAATCTGCTCCTTAAAAGGAGGTGATCCAGCCGCACCTTCCGATACGGCTAC